>JBBSNR010000328.1:0-3927 GCA_038260635.1 Phormidesmidales cyanobacterium | reverse complement strand
GCGATCTCCTCAAGAGTGCCTCTAATCAGTTTTGGGATCATCAGGTGATTAGCTTTACTACCTATGGTCTGAGCGCTCGTTTGGAGCCGATTAATCTCTCTGGCGTGTGGACCGTAGCCGATGACCTATGGGACTGCTATGGAGCGGAAACGGCGATCTCTATCAATGCGGGCGATCGCGCCGAGACCTGGCTGCTCAATCAGCGGATCAGCAGCTTAGAGTGGCAGGGCGATCGCTACGTAATGACCGTCGCACCGGCTGAGACGGGTATGCAGGTTGTACAGTTTGACCGGGTAGACGGACTCGCGAGCCTGCCGCTAGAAGTCATTACCGAAAGCGGCGAACCTATAGCAGCGATCTCCGGCGACTGGCAGTAGATGCAATGAGAGACGAATAGAAGATCCACGCTTCATCATCTCGCGTTCTCTCAATCGCGCATTTTACGCTTAAGCTCGTTGAGTTCGTCCTCGGCTTCCCACTGACGAAAGGTTTCATCAAGGGGATCAATCGACTGGCTGAAGCTGTAGGGGCTTTGGTTCCAGCCGGTTGTTCCCCAGTCGGATGCCTTGGGGGTAGCCGCCGCCTGAGCGATCTTGGTTTTTACTTCTTGGCGTTTGGCCTTTACCCGCTGCTGCAACGCCTTTGTTTGCTCAATGCGTTCTTTGACGCCCTGCATCTGGCCCCAGAGATGATTGCCCTGCCGTAGCAAGGCCGCTTCTCGCTCTTGAGCCGGGCCGACTAAGTCCTGACGGTTGGCGGCTTTGGCTTTGGCAATCCGACCGTGCCACTGCTGAATGTCTTGAGCCGTTTCTAAAATGCTGTCTTCTAGCTGTTTTTCACGGCGTTTGAGGTTGCCAAGGAGCGCTATAGCATCTTCCTCTTGTCCTCGCAGCTGATCTTCTAGCGCCCGCAGTTCTAGATGTGGATTGGCTCGCAAAAATTCATCTAGCCGCGTTTCTAGAAAACGGCTGAGATCGTCAAATAGGCTCATGGCGTTCGTCTATATCTAAAAGCTTTGTCCAATATAGATCGAGCGCACCTCGCCATCACGTCTCACTACCACGTCTTGCCCGTTGACAGTAACGAGCGTCCAGCTAGAGAGGCCGATGCGATCGCCCACGTAAGCCCGCTGTGAGCTGCCGCCATCGATATTAAACATAGCCGCAGAGCGATCGCCCAGATTCAAAACGCCTACCAAAACATGGTCAGCAGCGGGTGTCACATCTGTCAGCGCAGCGGTTGCGCTGTTAGTCGGTGCTACGGCAGTCGTCACCCCCGGTGATGCCCCTCGTGATGGCAGAGATGTCGAAGCAGCAGGCAGTCTAGGAACTGAGGATGCCGTACGAGAAGTCGCGGTGGGTGCTCGGGGCACTGGCACAACAGGGAGCGATACGCTGAGCCGAGCAGCGGGTTGAGCAGCGCTTTGAGCGGTCTGCTGACCATTCTGATAGACCGGTACGAATACGCGCTCAATAGGGCTGGTAGATGGTTTAATGCCAGGCACAACCGGCAACGCACCAACTTTTGCCGCTGTCTCAGGGCCAGTCGGGGAGGTTGGAACCGCAGACACTTGATCGCCTCCCCCTTTGCGTGCGCCAATGACCTCTAGCGACTGCCCGAGATAGTCTAAAAAAGCCTGCTCTGAGCGACTGGGGAGTGCTGCTGCCGCCGCTTCTTTGCTGAGAGAAAATAACCATCCGGGCTCGGGTGCGCTGCGGTTGATCATCCACAGCCCAAAAGTGCTCATTAACGAAATCCCGACAGCGCCGATCAATAGAAAAGGTAGCGATACCTGCTTCCTTAGCTGTTTGGGCTGGAAAATAGTCTGCGGCGATGGGGATGAACTGTCAGCGGGGATCAGCGCTAAAGGCGACTCTTGGGGATAGAGAGAATTGGAAACTGACTGAACGGGCGTGTCGCCTGAGGCGGATGACCCTGACAGCGGCGAGGCCGTTTTAGAAGGGGCAGCGGCGGTAGTGACTGGTCTGCCGCCGCCATTACTACCGGCGGCTACCGTGGCACGATAAATATCAGCTGCGCTTTGAGGTGAAAAGTCGGCGGGTAGGGTGACGGTTCGCGAGGAGGAACTGGCTGGCCCGGCCACATTGCTATAAGACTGGGCAGAGTGCGACTGGGCAGAGATTGTAATCGCACTGCTCAGATCACCCGCTAAGATCTGGTCTACATCGGAGAATAGATCGTCCATCAGATTGTCGCTGTAGCGATCTGCAATCTTAGTCGAGGCGGGACTTTCTGAGCCGAAGGAAATATCTTTAGTGACAAGGCGGCTATTCGAGATCATGAATCAGCGGTTGGGGGGTGAAGCGTTTAGGCAAGCGCTGCCTGTAAAGGCATCAAGTTTTAGTGATGTTTCTCGCAAGCTAATATGCCCTGACTCAGGGGGAACCTATCAATTTTTGACGTTTGGCCTTCCGGACAGTCTTCTTCAACTATTCAATTCGCTTGGGATCGCCGGGTTTCTATGCACTGCTTCAGGAAGCTTGGTATCATCGGCTTAAAATTTTGGTGAGAAAATGACCGGTTTCAGTGCGCTATTTGGCACCTTGGCAGAGCGGCTCGCGGCCACCCCTCAAGCCTGCGAAAGAGTTCCGAAAGATCAGGTGGTGACGGGCATCACCACCGATACACGGACGCTGAGGCCAGGTCAGCTGTTTGTAGCGCTAGAAGGTGAAACCTTTAACGGTCATGATTTTGTACGGCAGGCGATTGAACGAGGGGCGATCGCAGCCATTACCCGACGCCATGCGATCCCCAATCAGACGGCTACCCTGCCTCGCTTAGAAGTAGACGATACCCTAGCCGCCTATCAATCTCTAGGCCAATGGTGGCGGCAGCAGCGAGCCGTGCCCGTGGTAGCCATCACCGGCTCTGTCGGGAAAACTACGACCAAAGAACTGGTAGCAGCGGCGCTAGGAAAATTTGGCTCAGTGCTCAAAACCGAGGCCAACTACAACAATGAGATTGGCGTTCCTAAAACGCTGCTGGCTCTAAGGACCGATCACGACTACGCGGTAGTGGAAATGGGAATGCGTGGCCCCGGAGAGATTGCCCTGCTTGCCCAAATCGCTCAGCCTAACGTGGCCCTGATTACCAATGTAGGCACAGCCCATATCGGGCGGCTGGGATCGCGTCAGGCGATCGCCGATGCCAAATGTGAACTTCTCAGCGAGCTGCCTCCCGGTGGCATTGCCGTGCTTAATCACGACGATGAGCGACTGATGGCAACAGCGGCCACAGTCTGGTCTGGCCAGCGAATCACCTACGGACTGACAGGCGGCGACCTACACGGTCAGCTCGCAAATGGCGATTTGCTCGTAGAAGGGAGGCGCATTCCCCTGCCGCTGCCGGGCCGACATAATGCTCTGAATTTGCTGGGGGCGATCGCCACTCTCAAAGCGCTCAATCTAGACTGGCACCCGCTCACCCAAGGCTTTAGCGTCTCCATGCCCGCCGGTCGCGCTCAGCGCCATCAGTTGCCCAATAACATTTTGCTGCTAGATGAAACCTACAACGCTGGAGCCGAAGCGATGGTAGCCGCGCTACAGATGCTGGCTGACCAGCCGGGCGATCGCCATATTGCTGTGCTCGGTACGATGAAAGAGCTAGGGCCGCAGTCTATTGAACTGCATCGTCAGGTGGGTCAGACGGTAGCCGGTCTGGGATTAGACCGGCTGCTAATTTTGGCCGATCCCGCTGAGGCTGAGGCGATGGCAGCAGGCGCTGAGGCGGTGCCCAGTGAGCAGTTTAGTAGTCATGCGGAACTCGCTGGCTATCTTAAAGACTTGATTCAGCCGGGCGATCGCCTCTTGTTTAAAGCCTCTCGCTCAGTCGCGATGGATCAGGTTGTCGATCAGCTTCTGAAAGATTTCATGGTTACTGCGTAGCCCGTTGGCTTAATATATAAAG
>JBBSNR010000327.1:0-3934 GCA_038260635.1 Phormidesmidales cyanobacterium | reverse complement strand
GATCGCTAAGTGCACAAAACTCAGAAAAGTGCTGGGTTTTAGCCGATGCTCAGCGTCCAACACTGCCGTTTTTAGAATGCCAACACATGACTTACACCGTTGATAAAGCTCGTAATATCTTTCCCAACACCTTGTCTGCTGCTGAGGTGCCTGCGACTATTGCCAGATTTGCTCAGCTCAGTGATGAAGATCAGCTCGCGCTGATCTGGTTTGCCTACCTGGAGATGGGTCAGGCAATCACAATCGCTGCTCCCGGCGCTGCCAATATGCAGTTTGCCGAACTCACCATGGAGAAAATTAAGAAGATGACGCCTGTAGAGCAGTCACAAGCCATGTGTGACTTAGCTAACCGGGCAGACACCGAAATCTCCAGAACCTACGCCACCTGGACACCGAACATCAAGCTGGGCTTCTGGTACAGACTCGGTGAGTGGATGGAACAAGGATTGGTTGCTCCCATTCCTGAGGGCTACAAGCTGTCAGCCAATGCCGCTGCTGTCTTGCAGACGATTAGAGGGTTAGAGTCAGGCCAGCAAATCACCGTCTTGCGCAACGCCGTCGTCGATATGGGTTATGACACCAGCAAGCTCGGCAGCTACGAGCGGGTTTCTGAGCCTGTAGTAGTCCCCCAGTCAATTGGGCAGCGCACTGAGGTCTCCATTGAGGGCGTTGATAACGCCACCGTGCTCAGCTACATGAACAACCTGAATGCGAATGACTTCGATGCCCTGATCGAACTATTTGTGGCAGATGGAGCCCTACAACCGCCTTTCCGTAAGCCAGTCGTCGGCAAAGCAGCCGTGCGCCGGTTCTTCCAAGAAGAATGCCAGAATTTGAAGCTGGTACCTCAGCGCGGGGTTGTTGAACCGGCTGAAGATGGCTACACCCCGATCAAAGTCACTGGCAAATGCCAAACGCCCTGGTTTGGCGCAGCGGTCGGCATGAATATTGCCTGGCGGTTTCTATTAAATCCCGATGGCAAAATATTCTTTGTAGCGATTGATTTGCTGGCTTCTCCCAAGGAGCTATTAAATCTGGTTCGCTAATCAATTAGTAAAAGAGCTTGTGACAGAACAAGCGATATAAGCACCCTGAGGGATCTGACATTTTTAATGAAAGATCTCTTGGGGGCTGAAGCCGCTAAGCGCTATCAGTCTTTTGGCTGCGTGGTTGGTGGAGCAGCGCTTTGAGTATGACCGAGAGAGGATGTAAATTTCAATTTAGATGACGCAACAAACTGAAGTCCAGTGGAGCACAACAGAAAAGGAAATCGCCGGAGCCGCGCTCAAGAAGGCTTATGGCAGCGAAGTTGAGGCGTTGATTAAAAGCGTTCAAGAGAAAGTGAGCTTGATCACCGCGCCTGAAGAAGTCTGGCAACTGCATGATTTTTTGAGCGCCAGCAGGCACGATATTGAAGGAAAATATGACGATAGAGAGCCTTTTCTTTTGTACACGCTCTCCAGATTGGTCAAAGATGGCTGGTTAGAGCTGTCTGAGCTAGCGGAATTAGAGCCAGACAAGCGAGCGAAGGTCAGTATTCTTACCAGGATGTAGAGGCAAAGATGTAGGGGCACCGATGAAGGGATTTTTGACACTATTGTCGGGAGCAGTTCTGCTGTCTCAATCGGTTAAATTAAGCCGCAGCTGATGATAAGGCTGTGGGTTTGCCAAATTTGATAGGGTAATGCCCAATAGTCGCACCGGTCGATTGGGCTCTATGTGTACAGTCAACATTCTCTGAGCGAGCTGAGAGATTTCAGACGCTGCCTGAATCGGAGTTGCTAACGTGCGACTGCGGGTAACAACGTCGTAGTTTCCATACTTTATTTTGAGCGTTAGCGTATAGCCACTGCGCTTATTTTTAACCAGCCGCTGATGGACCTCTTCGGCGATTTTAGTCAGGGCTGATATCATCTCTTGTTGCTGATGTAAGTCTTCAAAGAAACTCTTCTCAGCGCCGATAGATTTGCGAATGCGGTTGGGATTGACCGGGCGATTGTCTTCAGCTCTGACGACGCGGTAGTAGTAGTCGCCGACTTTGCCAAAAGTAGCCCTCAGCTGTTCTCTATTCCAACTTTTGAGATCAGCGCCGGTCTCAATGCCCAGAGCCTTCATCTTTATCGCCGTCGCCGGACCGACGCCATAAAAATCTTCTATCGGCAGGCGCTCTAGAAAATCTTCTGCCTGGTGCGGTGCAATTAAATAGAGGCCGTCGGGCTTGTCCAGGTCAGAGGCGATTTTAGCGAGGAATTTGTTAATGGAGACTCCGGCTGAGGCGGTCAGGCCCAGATCGGTAGAGATGCGGTGTTTGATTTGTTTGGCGATCGCCACTGCCGAGCCCAAGCCGAGCTTATCAACAGTCACGTCTAAATAAGCCTCATCCAAAGACAGCGGCTCTACCAGATCGGTATAGTCAAAAAAGATCTCTCTAATCTTGGCACTGACAGCGCGATACGCTTCAAAACGAGGCTTCACAAAGACCAGATTAGCGCACCGCTGCGCGGCACTTCGAGACGGCATCGCCGAACGCACCCCGTAGCGCCGGGCCTCGTAGCTAGCGGCAATCACCGCGCCTCGCTGCTCAGGTAAACCGCCCACTGCGACTGGCTTACCCTGTAAACCAGGATGGTCTCTTTGCTCCACCGATGCATAAAAAGCATCCATATCGATATGGATAATCTTTCGGTAGGGTTTGGGGGCGATCGCTGGCTCTAACATTGCTATCTCTTTCGCAGGACTATCGGGACAGATTCACCCCCCTGCATCAGGAAAATAGACTTTCTCAGATCGGTCACCAGTTTATTGAGCGCATCCCTCTTTAGAGGGAGATTAGTAAGTACCAACCCACAAATAGTACCTATAGACAGATATTGATGCCTACCTAAAGACAGAGGGCAACGTCCGAGTTGAGCCGTTAAAACTGTAAATACATAACAAATCTTCATATATAGCAAAGAAGCGCAGAGTAAAAAAGCAGAGGGTTGACCGCCCGCGCTGTGCCCTTTGGTTCCCTGCACACTCGGTTTGGAACAAGCCAATTTATTTTAGCGATTAAAAGCAGCCCCTACTGGTTGACCCCATTTCTTTGACAGTGAGGAAAGATTGACATGCTTCCATCTG
The DNA here is from genome assembly GCA_038260635.1 of Phormidesmidales cyanobacterium. GTDB lineage: Bacteria > Cyanobacteriota > Cyanobacteriia > Phormidesmidales > Phormidesmidaceae > Phormidesmis. Next base: position 814 of record JBBSNR010000327.1, on the reverse strand, counting down.
GAGCACACGAATTTTTATGGATGCTTAAAACAGGCATCTGGTCGGTAGGGACGGCGTCCTGGCTATTCGGTATTTCGGACAGAACGCTGGCTGCGTTTATGGACGGCTATCTCTCGGCGATCGACATTATTCAGCTATTTACGGCTGCTTTCTTTTTTGTCAGCTGGCTGTTTCTCAAGCCGATGCGCTCTAGAGCGACGCGACTGACGGCTAGCGAGGCGGCGCAGCCAGCGACTACTGACTAGCCCTGAAGCGCTCTTTGGCCGATTCAAAGGCAGTAGCCATCACCTGCTGAATTTTCTCAGGATCGGGCTTTTTACCGCCCATTAAGTCGCCAAAATAAGCGCAGGCTCCTTCCCCGAGTGCCCAGGTGTAGCCTGCTGCCCATGAAGCCGCTATGACGCTACCAATACCGGGGACAAATTTGATCAGCTCCCGGCCAATCGCCTGCGCAAAAAAGCCGCCAGCGATCGCGCTGACCACCCCCCCCGCCTGAGAAGGCGTCAGCCGCTGCCCGTAAAGCTGACCCAGCAAGCCCACCATGGAAACTTGTAGAGCCGTGAGCACAGGCATTGTCGCAAAAGGTAGCGGCACCGCCGCCAGCGTCGCGGCAATCACCGCAAAAGCAGAAATGTAGCGCCGCCCGACATCGCGATAGAGCGAGCCGAGCTGGTCGCTCGCCATAGCCTGATCGTCTATCAGCTGATAGATAGCGTTGGCTTCTGCTTCGGGTAGCAGTTCGGCTAATACATCTCGCAGCGCCGCCTGACCGTAGAAAACCGGGTGAAATTCGTCTTCTTCGCGGGTGAAATCT
>JBBSNR010000326.1:0-3937 GCA_038260635.1 Phormidesmidales cyanobacterium | reverse complement strand
GCAGGCGGTAGAATCGGGCGCGGAGGTGATTTTGCTCGCAACGAATAACGGCGCTGTCGATCAGGCGATCGCGGTAATCGCAGCCAACAATAATCGGCTGAAAATCCTGGGCGATCTGGCAAATCTGTATACGCCCAGAACACTGACTGAAGCCGGGGACGCGGCTGTAGGGTTAGTCATGGCAGTCGCCTGGGATATTGACGCGGCCCCCAACACAGCCTTTGTGCAAACGTCAAAAGACCTGTGGCGAGGGCCGGTGAACTACGTCACCGCGATGTCTTATGACGGGGTAATTGCGATGGCGACAGCCATAGAAGCCAGTGCTGAAAAGGGTAAGCCGACTCGCGCGGGCGTGCAAGAGGCGCTCAGCGATCCAGACTTTACGGTACGAGGGGCATCGTCGGTGCCTGCGCGGTTTGTCAGGGGCGATCGCCAGGCGCGGGTGCAGCTAGTCGAAGTGGTCAAAACGAGTCCGCAGTCGGAGGGGCCGTCTAAATTGGACTTTGTGCCGATTTTGTCAGTGGCCAGCGGCGAGTAATCGGCTGCCACGATTTTGACACTCGCCCATAGGACAGCTCTAAAATAGAATGATAAAGCGGGCTTCACACTAGCATTGACGCGCCCATTCCACAGCAGGACCCTTTCGCGATGACTCAGCCAACTTCAGCCGATGCCACCCAGCCCTTAAGCAACCTGAGCGATCAGCTAGACCGGGTGCTGATCTTTGATACGACGCTGCGCGATGGCGAGCAGTCGCCGGGGGCGACGATGAACGTGGCTGAAAAGCTGGCGGTGGCTAAGCAGTTGGCCCGGCTAAATGTGGATATTATCGAGGCGGGGTTTCCGTTTGCGAGTCCGGGAGACTTTGAGGCGGTGCAGACGATTGCCGGTGAAGTTGGTACGCCGACCGGCCCGACCATTTGCGGACTGGCGCGAGCGACTAAAGGCGATATCGAAACGGCAGCGCGGGCCGTGGCTCCGGCGGCGAAGGGGCGAATTCATACCTTTATCGCGACTTCTGATATTCACATGAAGTACAAGCTGAAGAAATCGCGGGCAGAGGTGCTGGCGATCGCCGAAGAAATGGTGGGCTATGCCAAAAGCTTTACCAGCGATGTGGAGTTTTCGCCGGAGGATGCAGGGCGCAGCGACCCTGAGTTTTTGTATGAGGTGTTGGAGCGGGCGATCGCAGCAGGCGCAACGACGCTCAATATTCCTGACACGGTGGGCTACCTCACCCCTGGCGAATTTGGCGACCTGATTCGCGGCATTAAGGTGAATGTGCCCAGCATTGACCAAGCGATCATCTCAGTCCACGGTCACAATGACTTAGGACTGGCCGTTGCCAACTTTTTAGAAGCGGTTAAAGCGGGTGCGCGTCAGCTGGAATGCACCATTAACGGCATTGGCGAGCGGGCTGGGAATGCGGCGCTAGAAGAACTGGTGATGGCTCTGCATGTGCGCCGTCAGTATTACAATCCTTTCTTTGGTTTGCCACCCGAATCTGAAGCGCCGCTGACGAATATCAATACGCAAGAGATTTACAAGGCTTCTCGCTTGGTCTCAAATATGACCGGGATGCTGGTACAGCCCAATAAGGCGATCGTCGGTGCCAATGCATTTGCCCACGAATCGGGCATTCACCAGGACGGCGTGCTCAAAAACCGGCTGACTTATGAGATTATGGACGCGCAGTCCATTGGGTTGAACGACAATCAGATCGTGCTGGGCAAACACTCGGGCCGCAATGCGTTTCGCACTCGGCTGAGCGAGTTAGGCCATGAGCTGGGCGATCAGGAGTTGAACAAGGCATTTTTGCGGTTTAAAGAAGTTGCCGATAAGAAGAAAGAGATTAGCGATCGCGATCTAGAAGCCATTGTTAACGACGAAGCCTTGCAGGTGGCTGAACACTTCAAGCTAGAGCTGGTTCAAGTCTCCTGCGGCAGCAACGCTCAGCCCACAGCGACGGTCACGATTCGGATGCCTGACGGTGAAGAGACTACCGATGCCTCGATTGGCACTGGCCCAGTTGACGCTATCTACCGGGCAATTAACCGCGTTGTCGATATTGAAAATGACCTGATTGAATATTCTGTTCAATCGGTGACAGCGGGCATCGACGCGATGGGAGAAGTGACCATTCGGGTGCGCAACGGGGCGAGAATTTACTCGGGCCATGCTGCCAATACTGACGTTATAGTCGCTTCGGCCTATGCCTATGTCAATGCGCTAAATCGGCTGTATGCGGCGTTGCAGGCGGGCGTCTCGATTCATCCGCAGCGCGACAAGGTTCCGGCTGGAACGGGTGTATAGCCCAGGCAATGGCTTTGCCTTTTGTGGGCGCTAGCGAGCCGTCTGCGTATTTATCAAGATTCCCTGTGTCAGATAGTTGACGCTTTTGAATGGGGACTGATACGCTGTTTTTTAGCGATCGCACTTTTCGTAAGCTGCGGGGGATGCGATCGCTAACCTGCCTCGAAAAATTTAGCCGCTACCGGCGTTGGAGCCTAACCCAACACCGATAGCTCGCCCCTAACACTGAAAACGCAGTGAGAGGGGTTGTGGATATTTTCACAGCCCCCCTGACTTCTGGCAAGTTAGGGGGGCTGAATTTTTCAAGGTTTTTCTAAACCGTACATCCAATAACGGCCCTAAACCGTATAGAGAAACCATGAAAACCACAACGTTTATATCGGGTCAACCGCTTGCGGCTGGCTCACTTTTGCCCATGCTTGAATCTGTGATGGCATTGCCTGAGGCGGTGCCGGTGGGGAGTGGAGGGAGGCGATCGCTCCGTCACATTTTGCTAGGGCATCCCGAAGATATCCGGCAGACGATCCATTTACTACATACCTTGCACTACGCCGAGACCGTACTATGGAGCCCAATCATGACCGTAGAAGAATCCCTTACCATCACGCCCGTGCAAGGTGAGGCGATGAGCCTGCTACGGCGATGGGCTCACTAGGGTTGTGAAGCGTAAAATAGGGAGATGGCTGCTGCTATCTCCCCCTGAGTCAGTAGGGCAAGCTCGCATCAAGGCCGAAGGCAAATAATATTTATGTGAGCTGTAAAATCTAAAGAAAGCGGGATTAGAATCCTGACAATATCAAATTGCGATCATCAATTCGCACTCACTAAAATCAAGCATCAGAAAAAGCACCTTTCTCACCGAACAACCATGCTAACCCTGGAAATGGCCATTCAAAAAATCCAGCAGCTTTCTCCCGAGCAACGCAATAAAGTCATTGAGTTCGTTGAATTTTTGGATTTTCAGTCTAACCGACAAAAAAATGCCGACTCAGCCACGACCGTCCGACCGTCCTCAGATTTTTTTGAGCTAGCTGGGCTTTGGGAAGGTAAAAACATCACAACCGAGTCCATCCGTGCTGAAGCGTGGGGCGAAAACGAGCAGTGATTTTGTGTGATACCAACATTTTGGTGGAGTTCTATAAAAATGATCCAGCAGTGATCAATGAGCTGAGAAATATTGGCATTGATCAGTTAGCCATTAGCGTCATTACCCAAGCCGAACTCTACTATGGTGCCATCAACAAAGCGGAACTTTCCCAAATTCAGAAGCATCTCAATTTGCTCAACACCCTTCCTATAGATCAACACATTTCAACCCGATTCATTCAGCTTATGGCGCAATACTCCCTCAGCCATAAACTTACTATTCCAGACGCACTCATTGCGGCTACGGCATTAGTGTATGACATCAGCTTATACACACTCAATATCAAAGATTTTCGCTTCATCGAAGGTCTAAATCTATATACATAGAGAAAGAAAACTGAATCAGAAATTTAGTAACCGCAGCAAGTGAGGTGAATGCGTTACTATCCATTTTAGAGGGTTGTAGGCTGTAGGGATCTCTATCACCGACAGGTGTAATCAGTCCGGGAATACTTGATTTGGCGGTGAAATAATTCTT
>JBBSNR010000325.1:0-3941 GCA_038260635.1 Phormidesmidales cyanobacterium | reverse complement strand
TAGCGGGGATAAAAAAGTGCGAGCTGACGGGCCAGCGCCTGATAGATAGGGTACGCCCACAGTCCTCTTAGTATTGTGTAACAAAAACGGTTCACTGCTTTTCACCCCGCCATCAGCTCCCCTCCACCTGCTCCTGATACTCCTCTGCTGACAGCGTATCGTCCAAATCTGAAAGGTCATCCGCCCGTATTTTAATCAGCCAGGCATCGCCAAACGGATCATCCGCAATCTGCTCAGGCGACTCAATCAACGCCTCGTTGCGCTCTAGCACCTCACCATCAACCGGCGACTTCAAATCTTCAACCGCCTTAACCGACTCAATCGTGCCAAAGTTTTCGCCCTTTTCCACCGTATCGCCAACAGCGGGCAGTTCTAAAAACACGACATCACCCATCTGATCCACCGCAAACGCAGTAATGCCGACCGTTACCGTCTTATCTTCCTCATCCACCCGAGCATATTCGTGCGTGTCCAGATATTGCAGATTGTCAGGATATTCAAACGCCATGATGTTTCCTCAAGGTGACCCATAAGCAGGTCAGTCAGGTCGTACTCCAGTGAATAGTGTCGCAGCAGTTTGCGGGTGAAGCAACCAAAAGCGCGTGCCTTATCTTAATTGTCCTACTTTATAAAAAGGACGCTTCACAACCGTTGCAGGGAAGGTTTTATTGCGGATGGCAACTTCTAACACCTGTCCGGGCTTTGCCAAAGATGGCGGTACGTAGCCCAAAGCCACCGGATAGCCCAGCGTGGGTGAAAGCGTGCCGCTAGTAACCACGCCGACCGGCTTACCCTGGCTGAGAATAGGATAGTCGTGACGAGCAATATTGCGGCCTTCTAAAACGAGACCAACCAATCTGCGCTCTAACCCTGCTGCTTTTTGCTGCTCTAACACAGCGCGACCGATGAAGTCAGCAGTTTTATCCCAATGGACTAACCAGCCCAGTCCCGCTTCTAAGGGCGTCGTAGTATCAGTAATATCTTGGCCGTACAGCGCCATCGACGCCTCCAGCCTCAGCGTATCGCGTGCGCCCAACCCGCAAGGAACCACACCCAAATCCATTAGCTCTCGCCAAACGTCTGCGGCGATCGCCGCTGGCACCATCACCTCAAACCCGTCTTCTCCGGTGTAACCGGTTCTGGCAAAAAAGGCTGGTTGCCCCAGTAGCTCGCCGGTCAAGTGACCGTAGCGAGGCACAGACTGAAGATCTTCATGGGGGGAAAGCTGCTGAAGTCGGACAGTGGCGGCTGGCCCCTGGACGGCAATCAGCGCTTGCTCAAGCGAGAGATCTTGGAGCTGCACAGTGTCAGGCAGATGCTTTTGTAGCCAGATTTTGTCTTTCTCGGTTGTCCCTGCATTCACAATCAGAGTAATTTTTTGCTGACTGCTAACCTGCCCCTGATGGTAGACAATCAGATCGTCAATAATCCCCCCCTGCTCATTGAGCAATACTGTGTACTGGGCTCTGCCAGGGGTTAGCCGGGCCAGATCAGAGGGGACAATTTGCTGTAGGGCACCAATGACATCTACCCCAGTGAGCACAAACTTGCCCATATGAGAGATATCGAAGGCTCCGGCTGCCTGACGAACCGCCTGATGCTCCAATAAAATGCCGCTGAACTGCACGGGCATTTCCCAGCCTGAGAAACCAGTCATTTTGGCTTTTTGCTGGAGGCAGATTGAGTGCAGAGGGGTACGCAGCAGGGTCGTCATAGCGGCCTATAGAAGAAGGTGTTTTTGAAAAGAGGCAAAGGCGGAGTTTTGATATCTACTATTAAACCGTCTATTGAACACGCTCATATAGCAAAGCGCGAATGCATTCGCGCTTTGCGGAGCACTTTTCCTGTTGCTATATATAGCTTACAGTCAATAATGCTGCGCGAAGCAAAGTGCCGGAAGCTATGTGCTCTTGAGTCATGAAGAATGCCTCAAATATCACTAAAGGCCGCCGAAGAAGCTTTTCCCCGGCGGCCTTTTTGTCAGTCAGTTCTGTGGAACGATTCGATAGCCTAAAAGGGCCTGCGTCTAGAGGCTAGCGAGGTCAAGATCAGGCGGTAGCAGTACAGTATCGATCACATGGATGACGCCGTTGTCCGCGATGACATCGGGCTCAATAACAGTCGCCGTGTCATTCACCATGACGCCATCGGTATCTACAGCAATGTTTACATCTGCCCCTTCAACAGTGCTCACTGCGCCACTTTCAATATCGGATGAGGGGACAGCGCCTGGAATGACGTGATAGGAGAGAATTTGGGTCAGCACTTCCTGATTTTCAGGTAGAAGCAGTTTCTCGACGGTGCCTTCAGGCAGTGCGGCAAACGCTTCGTCGGTAGGGGCAAATACAGTGTAGGGGCCTTCGGATCTGAGCGTTTCTTCCAGACCAGCGGCCTGAACAGCCGCGACTAAAGTTTCAAAAGAGCCGTTGGCAGCAGCAACATCTACAATAGTTTCGCCAGTTGCGGCGGGCTCGGTGGCGGTATCGCCTTCGGGCATTTCAGAAGTATCTTCAACGGTAGTATCTTCGACAGGATCGCCCCCACAAGATACTGCGATTGGAAGAATCAGCAGGGCAGCAGCAACGCCAGTGAACTTTTTGAGGGACTGAGTGGAAACGGAAAAACGCATAGTTTTCTTTGTAAGTCGACAAGTGAAAATTGATGGGCGGCATGGATCTAGCCCTGTCTACACAGCAGCACAGGTTGCCATCAATGTTTTTATTTTAAGAGGGAAAAATTAACATTCTCTCTAGCTTTGGTTACATTTTTGTAATATTTCTCAGAAAACGGTTCTGAAACAAGGGTGAAAGCGCCTGATGGCAGGCAGTCTTTAGTATTTATTCGCAAATCGCAAAGTCTTTCAAAGTTTAAGGATCGATTGTCAATGCATGTTCTGTTTGCAGAAGATGAGCCAAAGATTGCCAGCTTTGTACAGGTCGGATTGAAAGAGCATGGGTTTGTGGTGGACTATTGCGACCACGGCGATCGCGCCTACGAAAAGGCTATCGAAAACGAGTACGACGTCATTTTGCTCGACATCATGATGCCAGGAAAAGACGGCCTGTCTATTCTCAAGCATCTGCGGCAGGCCGGACGCAATACGCCAGTCATTTTGCTAACGGCGCGCAATGAGCTGGATGATCGCCTGAACGGGCTCAACCTGGGAGCCGATGACTATATTGCTAAGCCCTTTTTTGTAGAAGAGCTGGTGGCCCGTATGTATGCGGTGGCGCGCCGGAGCGCGGGCGAAGGGCAAAACTTGGTGACCATAGGGCCCTTTAAGCTAGATCGAATTACGCGCACGGTCACCCGCCATCTACAGGGCAACCCGCAAATAGTAGAGCTGACGACGCGCGAGTTTAATCTTCTGGAGTATTTGATGCGATCGCCTGGCCGAGTCTTTACCCGCACCCAAATGTTAGAGCACGTCTGGGGTTACGACTTTAACCCCAGCACCAACGTGGTAGACGTGTGCATTCAGCGGCTGCGCAAAAAAATCGATATAGCAGGTCAAGACCGCTGGATTGAAAGCGTCCGGGGGGTAGGCTACCGGTTCCGACAGGCAGAAACACCGTAAAGCGTAAGCGTACCGGGGGGTTGAAAGTACTCGTTCGGATGCATTTCAATCGCAGTCAACCGCTGCGCAGATACTATCAGCAAGGGATGTTTAGAGCGCAAAAAATAGGGGAAATTGAGGTGAAGCTGAGGTCTTTTCGCTTACGGATTGCGCTGATGGCGGTGGCGCTGGCAGGTGGAGCGCTAGTGGGCTTTGGCTTGGTGGCTTGGCGGCTGATCTATGTGGCTAAAGTGAGTGGGCTAGATGCCAAGCTCGATAGTCAGTTGCAGCGAATGGCGGTGCGGCGATCGCCCCTCTGGTGGCAAAATTTCATCCAAGAGCTGCCGCGCGAACTAGAGACTCAAATTGACACCCCGATTACCGT
>JBBSNR010000324.1:0-3956 GCA_038260635.1 Phormidesmidales cyanobacterium | reverse complement strand
GGCTGGCAGCGTTACCCCCATCGCTGCTGCGGACTCCAGATTAATGTGAAGCTGTAGCGCCTTAACAGATTCCACAGACAAATCGCTGGGTCTATTGCCTTTGATGACTTTGGCCACCATCGCTCCGGTCTGACGGCCCATGTCGTAATGACTAAAGCTGAGGCCAGCGATCGCGCCTGTAGCCACCGCCTCTGCCCCGCCCGCAAATACCGGCATCTGGCTGTCTTTACCCACCTGAACCAACGCCTCCAGCGCCAGCATCACGGTATTGTCTGGCGGTACGTAGAGCGCATCTACCGACCCTGCCAGCGTACGAGCGGCGGCGGCGACCTCGCTAGGGGCAAACACCGCCACTGCTTTGACATCAGCAAATCCTTGTTCGGGCGCGCGTGCTTTGATCAGATCGATCAGCCTAACTGCACTCTCCGCGCCAGCGTCGTAGACAATACCGACGGTTTCGGCCTCTGGCAAAATCTCTTTGATCAGGGCCAGATGTGGCTCGATGGGTGAGCGATCACTGACGCCGCTAACGTTACGGCCCGGCTTAGCAATCGTTTTGACGAGCTGGTCGCCGACTGGATCGCTCACCGCTGAAAAGATGACGGGCGTATTTTTGACCGCAGCGACAACGGCTTGAGCGCTGGGGGTGGCAATGGCAACAATCACCGTCGGTCTGGCCCCCGCGTACTTACGCGCGATCTGCGCTGCCTTCACGGGGTTGACTTGGGCGCTGCGCCATTCCCATCGCAGCGTATCGTTCTCTATGTAGCCCGCTGCGGCCAGCTCGTCTTTAATGCCATCGCGCACCGCATTAAAAGCGGGCTGATCGGCTATTTGCGTTACCGCCACAAACGGCAATTCGTCCAGGCCGCCGACTGTTTGTACAGCGTTGCTACAGCTGAATAGAACAGCGCTTAGCATGGCTATTAGCCCGATCAGTGTAAACGGCATCCGCTTAGCGCGACTCAGAGAAAACATAGCTTTGAATTAATTTGTGGATAGCCCAAAGTCATGACACTGTGAAGTTTACTTTTGCGCTGGAGATACCGTTGCCGCCGCTACGCCCAGAGCAATATAGGTACCGCCAGCGACATACTTTTGTCGCCGCAGAAATAAGGGATTTCGCTTAATCCACTGCCGCAGCTGTCCGGCAATAAGATAATAAGTACTGTCGCTTAGGAAGCCAAGGCTAAGAAAGACCAAGCATAGCGGTATTAGCTGCTGCCAGATGGGGCCTTTGGCAGGATTCAAAAACTGAGGCAGAAAGGCCAAGAAAAAGATAGCGGCTTTGGGATTCAGTACGTTGACAACTACGGCCTGACGAAAGATGACAAAGAGCGGAACTTTGGCGATCGCATCGTCAATCACCAGGGTTTCGTGCAATCGCAATTTCTGAACGCCCAAGTAAATCAGATACAGCGCCCCGGCATACTTAATCACCGAAAAAGCCGCTGCCGAAGTCATCAAAATTGCCGACAGCCCTAATCCTGCCGCGACAAAATGAACCATCGCCCCCACAGAAATCCCCAACACAGAAGCTAATCCGGCCTGTTTGCCCTGATCCAAGCTGCGCGTGACAATATACAGCGTTGCTGGCCCAGGCATAACGACCAGCGCTGCACTAGCCAATCCAAATGAAATCAACGTCGCGCTATCGGTCATACTCAGCCTCAGATTGTTGTAAAGGCACTCGGTCGCACTTATCTTAAACCGATTAGTAGATCGAACTCTAGCTACTCACCACCGTACTGAGCCTTTAGCTCAGCGACCCGATCATCATCAATTTTTTGAATCAGCACAGGCGGCACTTCAAAAGCGCGTCCTGCCTTGAGAATGCTCAGGTCAGTAGCGGCGGCCATCGTACTGTGACGCTCTGCATCCGTCAGTTGCAAAGCCTCAAATAGCTGCTCGGCAGTGTTGGGAATAAAGGGCGCTGAAGCCACCGCGTACAGTCGAATCAGATTGACGCAGGTGCGGATGACGACGGCAGCCTGATCTTTGTCTTGCTTAAAGAGCGTCCAGGGAGCCCGCACGTCTATATATTGATTGCCCGCTGACCAGAGAGCATTAAGGGTTTCGGTGGCTTTGCGGAACTCCATGTGGTTGAGGTGCGATCGCAGTTCCTCAACCAATGCTTTACACCGCACCTCTAGCTCCGCCTCTGCTTCTCCTGGCTCCCCACCCGCTGGCAGCTCATTGCCAAACCGCGACGCCGTAAATTTCAAAATCCGGTTGATAAAATTGCCAAAATTATCGGCCAGCTCTTTATTCACCTTGGTCTGAAACTGCTCCCAGGTAAACGCCGAATCTGAAGACTCCGGAGCAGAAGCCATCAGCATATAGCGCCAGTAATCCGCCGGGGCAATCTCCAGCGCCTGATCTAAAAAGACGCCCCGCTTAGAGCTAGTCGAAAACTTACTGCCGTAATAGTTCAGCCAATTGAAGCCCTTGATGTAGTCCGCCATTTTCCACGGCTCGCGCGTCCCTAAAATGGTCGCTGGCCACATAATGGTGTGAAAAGGCAGATTGTCCTTCGCCATAAACTGCGTGTAGCGCACGTCCTTAGCGTCATACCACCAGCTTTTCCAATCGCGCTCAGGGTCAGCTTCGCCCCAGCTTTTAGTCGCCGACACGTAGCCAATCGGCGCATCAAACCACACGTAAAACACCTTGTCTTCAAAGCCTGCTTTGGGCACGGGCACGCCCCACTTCAAATCGCGAGTGATGCCCCGACTTTGTAGCCCCTCATCTAGCCACTTTTTCGCAATCGACTTGGTTAAGCTCGGCCAGTCAGTCTGCGACTCTGCCCAGCTGCGCACCTCATCACTGAGCTGATCTAGCCGCAAAAATAGATGCCGACTTGTGCGCACTTCTACATCGGTGCTGCCTGACACTGCCGACCTGGGGTTGATCAAATCAGTCGGATTCAGCATCTTTGTGCAGTTTTCGCACTGGTCACCGCGAGCCTTCTCATAGCCACAGTTAGGGCAGGTACCTTCGACGTAGCGGTCAGGCAGAAATCGCTCGTCTGTAATCGAATAGACCTGGCTGATTTCACGTTCCTCGATGAAGCCATGCTGATCGAGGCTGCGATAGAAGTCTTGAGTCAGTTCACATTGTGCTTGAGACGACGTTCGACCGAAGTAGTCAAAAGAAAGGCTAAACTTTTGGTAGACTTCTGCTTGCCGCTCGTACTGGCGCTTGCAAAACTCAGCGACATCCAGCCCTTCTTCCAGCGCCGCAATTTCAGCCGGTGTGCCATGCTCATCGGTACCGCAAATATATAAGACTTCTTCGCCTTCCTGCCGCAAAAACCGGGCGTATACATCTGCTGGCAGCATCGACCCCACCAAATTGCCAAGGTGCTTAATGCCGTTGATGTAAGGGAGGGCACTGGTGATGAGATGTCGCATAAGGTCTGGCGGGCAGTCAGTAAAGAGCTGAGCAAAGGATAGATCAAAAGCAAGGCAGATAGCCTTACTAAGCCTAGCGGTTTGCGGTACGCGCTGACCAGTCAGCTCAAGCCGAATCTGGAATGCGAGCGGCATTGAATAAAGGTTGCCGCTCGGTGAATGTATTAGCATGGATGTCAGAAGATAGCGGTCAAAACGAATGATTTCCTTACCTATTGCTTGGCCAACTAACGAAATCAATTCCTTTTGCGATCGCTGGCTTGTCTCAGAGCTTTCTCTATTCGGCTCAGTTCTTCGCGACGACTTCTATGCAGATAGCGACATCGACATCCTGATTGAATTCGCATCCAACACGCATTGGACATTATTTGACAGAGTCGAGATGCAGCAAGAGCTTGCCGCCGTTCTACATCGCAAAGTAGATTTAGTCAGAAAACAAACTGTTGAGCGCAGCCAAAATCCTATTCGTCGCAAGAATATTCTCTCGACGGCTCGTGTCATCTATAGAAAAGAATCTTATGTCAGCCAATAGAGACATCGAGT
>JBBSNR010000323.1:0-3958 GCA_038260635.1 Phormidesmidales cyanobacterium | reverse complement strand
GCCAGGGCGATCGCTGCCTTCAGCCGCCGTCCGGCATACCCTTTAAACAATTCAACATCGAAAGCCAAATCAGACTCTAGATCCAATTCAGAGAGGTTAGGCTCGGCGAAATCTGACATGCGCAGTTTTGTTTAGATCCCTTAACAAATACTCTTAATTTAACCATACCCGCTTCGCCCTCCGCGCCCAGCCACAGCTAATCAATCACCCCTAGCGGTAGTTCAAGCGCCTGCTCCAGACAATCTCATAAACCACCTGCCGAACCCATCCATGCGAGCTTCTCAGCGGAAAAAATGGTCAGCTTCTCTCACAGTCGGGAATTCTTGAGGCAAGATTTATTCGCCAACTACGCACCCATCAGAGAAGTCCATAGCAGCTATGTCTCTTCAATCTATTAAGCCTGCCACCAAACCAGAAGCCAGCGTCTATCTGCCCTACTATCAGGGCAAAAAACGCAACGCCCTACCCTACGCCATCGGCCTTTACAAAGAAGGCAACATCGAAGGTGAGCGTGGCATTGAGGGCACCAGCAGCATTCCTTTCTTAGCGACCTGGAATGTCTCTATGCTGCCCGCCGATCTCACTCGCTGCCGTATGCAGTTTGATGGCGATGCCGACCTCACCTACGAAATCACTATGGCAACCTTTGAGTTTGTCGATTTCTTAATCAGCGTAGTCGTCCGGATGAATCAGAACCAATCTCCTGACTTTGACAAAAGCTTCTACCGCAAGCTGCTGCGCATGGACGAATAGGCACTATCTGTAGAGGCCGGTATACGCTCTAGCCGCTAGTTTTCTCGCCTATCTCCGCTCATCTCTGTAGTGAACGTGGCAGAATGATTGAATGATTCAGGTTTAACTACCAGCTATCTTTTGTGATCGTCACAAATTGCTGCTGGGTTATTTTCTGAGTCATTCAGTATGAGCCATCGGTCACGTTGATTCAGGTGGCCGCTCAAGATATGGATATGGTCAAGATATGGCCAAAGCTATCGTTGAAAGGAGTTAGGGCGTGCCCCAATCATCAAGCCGGATATCAGACCGTTCAGCCAAGCATTTGCTCATTGGGTCGATTGAGGCATACAGCGGCAAGTCAGCTACCGTTTTAGGGCTGGCCTTGCAAATGCGCGCTCAGGGGCTCGATATTGCCTATGCCAAGCCGATTGGCACCTGCCAGAGCGAGGGTGATGACCAGCTTGATGAAGATGTTCGCTTTATTAGCCACACGTTGGGGTTAAGCGCGGCGCGGGTGCGACCTACCCTATTTTCGCTGGATGAAGCGACTATTCAGCAGCAGCTCTCTAAAGAAAAGCTGATCTACCGTCAGGAAGTAGAAAGTGTGCTGGAGAGCCAGGGCGAAGACATTTTGCTGATTGAAGGGCCAGGCAATTTGGAAGAGGGCACTTTGTTTGGGCTGTCTTTGCCGGATATGGCCGAAATGAGTCAGGCATCGGTGATTTTAGTGGCCCGCTATCACTCGGCCTTGATTGTCGATAAGCTGCTGGCGGCGCGGCAAAAGCTGGGGGATCAGCTGCTAGGGGTAGTGATTAACGATGTGCCTGCCGCGCTAATGGAGACGGCGCTAAATCCGGTGAGAGAATGCCTGGAGCGGCACGATATTCGGGTGTTTGGCATTTTACCCAGAACGGCGATTATGCGCAGTGTGAGCGTAGAGGCGCTGGTCCATCATCTGCAAGCCGACATTCTCAATAGCCCTGGGCGGATCGATCAGATGATGGTCGAAGAGATTTCGATTGGGGCCATGAATGCAAATTCGGCGCTGCGCTACTTCAACCAGGCGCACAATATGGTGGTGGTGACAGGGGGCGATCGCTTCGACATCCAAATGGCGGCGCTCGAAAGCTCGACTCAGTGCCTGGTGCTTACCGGGCGTCTATCGCCTCGCAAAGACGTGCTAGACCGGGCTCGCGATTTGGAAGTGCCCATCCTCTCGGTAGACCTAGACACCTTAACGACCGTCGAAATTATCGATCAGGCCTTTGACCAGGTGCGGCTGCACGAGCCGATCAAGGTGGAATGTATTGGTTACCTGATGGAGCAGCATTTTGACACGCAGCGGATGATGGATGTCTTGGGTTTGAGTCCGGCTGTTCCCGTTTAGTGGCATCGAAATGTAAGAGTTTTGTGAGAATTTTCAAGGGTTTGGTAAAATTGCACAATCTTTTGTGATCTTTACCCCCGAGACAGCCATTGAGTCAGTCAGTCGAAAATCCGCTTGATTCCGTTCAGGTAGATGACTTTTTGCAGGAGCTGGCGACGATTCAGCAATCCGGCTCAAAGCGCATTGCCATCTTGGGATCGCGTCATGTGCCGATCACCCACCAAAAACTCATCGAGCTGATGAGCTATGCCCTCGTGTTGGGAGGCAATCGGCTGATTACTTCTGGGGCGACTGGCACCAACTCAGCTGCTATTCGAGGCGCGATGAGGGCCGACCCTAACTTGCTGACGGTGATTTTGCCTCAGAGCTTGAGAAAGCAGCCGCGTGAGTCGCGTGAGCAGCTAGAGCTGGTGACCAATCTGGTCGAAAATCAGGCGAACGATACGCTGCCTCTGGCCGATGCTAGCGCCATGTGCAATGGGGAAATTATTTCTCGCTGCCAGCAGCTGATTTGCTTTGCCTTTCACGACAGTGCGACGCTGCTCAAAACCTGTCACGATGCAGAGGATCAGCGCAAAATTGTGACGCTCTTCTATTTTGACTAGACTCAGCGTAGGTAAGCTTTTCTAATTTTGTGGTTTTTGTGGATATTTTGTATTCTCTGCCGTTTGTTTCTCCCGCGAATTGGCTGCTCTGTAGTATTGCGATCGCTGCCATTCTGATCTATCTGCCCTTTCTGCTGGTCGGGGTCGGTCGGGTGCAGTCTGGCTACGACATGGGCGCACCCCGTGCCATGCTGGACAAGCTGCCCGACTATGCCAAGCGAGCCACCTGGGCGCACCAAAATTCTTTTGAGTCGTTCATTCTCTACGCGCCCGCTGCGCTGATGGCGTTTACGGTAGGATTGCCCGCAGAGCAGGTGGCAGCCACCGCTGTGATCTATATAGCGGCTCGGATGGCCTACGCTGCGTTCTATGTTTTGAACGTGCCGATTTTGCGATCGCTCTCCTGGGCAATCAGCATGGGCAGCATTTTTTCTTTATATTTCAATAGCATTCAGGCGGCTTTTGTATAATAGTTAGTTGACGTTCGCGCTCACCCGCCCCCTTATGGCCTCTACTTATTCTTTTGATGTTGTCAGCGATTTTGACCGCCAGGAGTTGGTCAATGCCCTCGACCAAACCCGCCGCGAAGTCAAAAGCCGCTACGACCTCAAAGATACCAAGACCACGCTCGATCTTAAAGAAGACAGCATCGACGTAGAAACCGACAGCGACATGACCTTAAGAGCGGTGCATGTGGTGATGCAAACCAAGGCGGCTAAGCGCAACCTGTCGATGAAGATTTTTGACTTCGGCGATATCGATGCGGCCAGCGGTAGCCGGGTTCGTCAGGAAATCAAGCTGAAAAAAGGGATTGAGAAAGAAGACGCTAAGAAAATTTCTAAGCTGATCAAAGACAGCCTGAAGAAAGTACAGGCGTCTATTCAGGGCGACTCGGTACGCATCTCTGCCAAAGATAAGGATGACTTGCAGGAGGCGATCGCCCTAATCAAATCTGAAGATTGGCCCATGGCCCTGCAATTTAACAACTACCGATAGAGCGCCTGACGAGGCTAGCTAGATATCTAAAGACAGCCATCTGGCTTGGGAGCGGTAGCCTAGCTTGCGGTACAGCTTCAGAGCAGGCGCATTATCTTCAAATACCTGTAGGCCAATCTGTGAGTAGCCCTGTTGAGCGGCCCAGTTATGAGCATGATGCATTAAGCCAGTGCCGAGTCCCCGCTGGCGATGGTCAGGATTTACATACAGCAAAAATACATAGGCTTGTTTAAGT
>JBBSNR010000322.1:0-3982 GCA_038260635.1 Phormidesmidales cyanobacterium | reverse complement strand
CGCTCCCACTGGGGCGCTTTTACCCGTAACCAGTCTGGCTTAACTACCACGCTACAATTGCCTCTCCGTATCTGCTGGGGGGTGCAAGAGCGATCTTAGCAAGGCTAAGGTGTAAAGGGGAAATTTAATCAGGCGCTTCACCAGGCGCTCTAGTGGGCCACAGATCTATGCAGAGGCAGCCTCCCATCGTTCGTTGTTTTGTAGCGCTATGCTTTGGGTCGGCGGTGACCTTAGCCGCTTTCGAGTGGCGCAGCCCTTTTCCTGAGCCAGTAGTCACTCCAGACTCTGTTGCAAATATCAGCAGCACAGCTATCTTTGAACCAGGCAATGACGCTGAGCAGTCAGGCTTGGCGGCTCGCCCACGTTTTGGGCAGCTCTTTGCCAGAGAAGCGTTACCCAAGGCTGACAGCCCATCGGAAGCATCGTCAGTTCAGCTAGTGCTATCCCTTGATTTACGCTCTTTAGAGGTGCGTTACGCCGATCAGCCGACCGTTCGCTACGAGGTTGCGGTGGGTCAGGCCGACTGGAAAACACCGACTGGCGAATTCAAGATAATCAATAAGATAGAAAATCCTGCCTGGCAGCACCCCATTACCAAAGACGAAATTCCGCCAGGGCCAGACAATCCGCTAGGCACTCGCTGGATTGGGTTTTGGAGCGATGGCCAGGCCCAAATCGGCTTTCATGGCACCAACCAGGAAGAGCTAATTGGCGAAGCGGTCTCTCACGGCTGCGTGCGTATGCGCAACCGGGATATTCAAGATCTTTACCAGCGAGTCGAAGTCGGGACGGCGGTCAAGGTGGAGCTTTAGGGGGTGCTTTGGCAGGCTGAGGCTGAAGTCAGAGTGAAATCGGGGGAGGCAGGAGACAGAATGCAGTAGGTAGGAGACAGTAGGCAAGTATGGTCTAACTTCTGTCTCCTGCTCTTCTATCTCCTACACCTACTACGCTGCCGCAGGCTGCTGCTCAAAATTGTGGGCGTAGTCTTTCAGCATTTTATTAACCTGGCCCATGAGCCCTTCTTCAGTGCGCTGAAGCTCTTTGCGTTCTGGGAAGAATTCAGGCTGATTGAGGCTGCGACCGACCGACTCAGAGACCTGCTGGAAGATGAGCTCGGCTAGCTCAACGCGGGCTTTCTCACGCTGGTAGCTGGCCCCTTCTTCGGTAGTGGCATATAGCGGCGGCAGGCGGTTGAGGGCGTAGGCAGCGACATCTCCTAAGTCAAGGGTTCGGTCGCTTTTAGCTTCTACTTCAGCGACCTGGGAAATGGCCTCTGTGAGCACCAGTTCTTCCATGACGTTGATGAACTGTTTGCGAGGAACGGCGACGACTTCACCCGTGAGCAAAGAACCCATCAGGCGATCTAAGGCCACGTATTCTTCTATGGATAGCTCAGAGGCAGCGTCGCAAATGCGGCCAACTTCTGCTTCCATAGCAGGGGTCAAGTAGCCATCTCGCAATGCCTGTTCAACAATTTTTTCTATGCTATTCATGCTGGCACAAGACTCCGATTATTTGTTCCAGTGAAAGATTTGGATGTCACTTTCAGTTTGTGTGACATCGGGTTGGATGAATCTTCATTAAAGTATTCCCCTTGTCTCACTCAGATAAAACAGGGAGGGTATAGATGCCGATCAGCTGCCCAGCTCAGCTGTGTCGACTGACAGGCTTACTCCACGCCGTCATAGCGCCAGGGCACTGGATCAACTGACACACCGTTAACAAATAGCCCCCAATGAAGGTTTGGCCCGGTGGCAAAGCCGGTAGAGCCCATGTAGCCGATCAGCTGACCGGCCTGGACAAAGTCGCCCTCATTGACCACAAAGCCAGAGAGGTGAATCATCACGCTGGTGACGCCCTGACCGTGATCGATGCCGAGGGTGTTGCCGTTGAGCACAAAGCCATCTGCGACCCGGCCCACCAGGGCAATCTGACCGGCAGCGGGCGCATAGATGGGCGAGCCATTACCGGCAGCGTAGTCCACCCCTCGGTGGTAATAGTCTCCGGCAAAAACGCCGTTGTAGTAGCGGCGTAGGCCATAAGTAGAGCTGACATAGCCATTGCTAGGTTTGGCCATGGGGCCATTCCAATAGCGCTCGGGAGTCCGCAGGGCGCGCAGATCGTCCAACCGGCTGAATTCGTAGTCGGTGCCTTCTAGCCCGGCGCGACCGGGAGAGAGGGTGATGTACTGCACAGGAAAGCTGCGATCGCCAATATTGACCGCTATGTTATTCGTTCCTTCAGGGCCGCTCACTTGCAGCGTCGTGCGTCCGGGCGTCGTATTGGGGCTAGTGGGTATTAGGGCGCGGTAGCGATCGCCCGATAGCAAAAAAGTAGGATAGCTGGTATCACCCACGCTGACAGTGGGTGCTTCACCGCTGCTTTCACCCTGCACGACCACTGAAAGCGTGTCTCCCAACTTAGGGCTGCTGGGGGATACCTGCACCTGATAGGCCTGAGCGGGGGTAGCGATCGCACTCCACAGCACTAGCACAGTGACAGCAGCACTCAGCAGCAGCCAGCGGCTGTAGGTCATCTGAGCGGTCAGTCTGAGCCAGGTGCGCTTACAGGTGCGCAGCAGAGTAGCTAAAGCAGGAACAAGAGAAACCATAGCGACGAAATGTGACAAAACGGTTTGGAGAAATGGCTTTAAGGAAATCCTTCAACCAGAGTAAACAGAGCAGCCCAAAGGAGCTGGATCAGCATAGACGATACCATTCTTAGCACTGTTCCAAATGTGATCCGGTGACACCTAGCAATTTCGAGCGCTCGTAATCTAGCTTCTGCCGCTTGGCCCGCTGTTGGATAAGTTAGCTACCGGTTTTAACGTAGGCGATCGCCCCTCGCATCAAAATCGTATTCTGACCGTCAGCGCCTTTGACGCAAATAGCGTTGGCATCTTGCCAGCTGAGGGCACCAGCCAAGGTATCGCCAGTGGTGAGCTTCACTTCTACCGTTTGCTGATCGCGAATGAGGGTTTGCACCTGGCGAATGCTGGGTAGGCCGGTATCAAATTCTTTAGAAGACATAGGGTGAGGTGAGTAAAAGAGCGTTTGCTCTGTAGGTTGCCCGCAGAAGGCGCTAAGAAATCGATAGCGGCTACATATAGCGGTGTGCGGCTGCATTCGTACACCGCGACTCACTTTGCCTGCTGTCTTATGGAGCTTTCAGCCGATATGAGCGTATTAAAGCAAAGTGACCAACGTTATAGCAGCGAGCGATGGGGCAGGCGTTATAAGATGCTTAGGACCGTCTAAAAAGACTTTGTTTTCATGACAACCCTTCCTTTTAGTAAGTATCACGGCCTCGGCAACGATTTTATTTTGGTAGATAACCGGGCTAGCGCCGAGCCTTTGATCACGCCAGAGCAGGCAGTGGCGGTGTGCGATCGCAATTTTGGCATCGGCGCTGACGGGGTGATCTTTGTGCTGCCCGCTACTGGCGAAACTGACTACACCATGCGGATTTACAACTCCGATGGCTCAGAGCCCGAGATGTGCGGCAATGGCATTCGCTGTCTGGCCAAATTTATTGCTGATCTGGAAACCGCTGACGGCAGTGCTCCTCAGCTGCCCTACACCTACAGCATTCACACCCTGGCGGGCACCATTCGCCCCGAGCTGCTGACCGGCGGTCAGGTCACCGTTGATATGGGTGAGCCAGGTCTGCTGGCTGATGAGATCCCGACAACACTGGCTGCTGCGAACGAAAAAGCCATCGACAAAACGCTGGAGGTAGCCGGAAAACCCTGGCAGGTCACCTGCGTCAGCATGGGTAATCCTCACTGCATTACTTTTGTAGACGATGTCGCCGCCGTGCCGCTAGCTGAGATTGGCCCCCAGTTTGAAAACCACCCGGCCTTCCCCGCTCGGATCAACACCGAATTTGTGGAAGTGGTGCGGCCTGATTACTTAAAGATGAGAGTTTGGGAGCGGGGAGCCGGGCCAACATTGGCCTGCGGTACTGGGGCCTGCGCGCTGCT
>JBBSNR010000321.1:0-3986 GCA_038260635.1 Phormidesmidales cyanobacterium | reverse complement strand
TCAGTCGGCTACGCTTTTATTCCTAGATGATGTAAGTTCATTTATCTTGAGTCGGGTACAAGCGATCGCACCTCCACCACCCAAAATATAGTCGTTCCGCTAAGAGGCGATTCTCCGCAGGAGAGGCTACGCCATCGCCATCTGTTGCTGTAACTTAGCCATCCAAGGCTCACGGCCATAGATACCCGCTTTGAGATCGCAAATGCGAAAGTCTTGACCTAGCTCATCCCAGTAGATAGGCTCCCCGCCTAACTCGACGGCTCCGATCTGAGCCTCGGTCGCTTCGACCGGCACCCAGGTATCGCCGTCGTATCTGACCATCTCAAGCAGACGCACCGGCCCAATACCGGCAGAACCATCGGCAAACTCTATCACGACCGCTTGACGCTCACGGTCGTAGTGAGCACTGATTGCTTTATTGCGCATCTCCACTGGCTCAGCGCCAGAGATATCTATTTTTACTTCTAATGAGCGATCACTTCACCTTACCGAACGCTGTCAATATGCCATTTAAGTATCTGTGGTGGCGTTTGGCGCAGTCAACTTCACCGACATTAGGTAAAGTAATTGGGTTCAGCTTCGCTACGTGAGTCACAGGAGTCTTGAGTATGTGCGGAATTGTCGGTTACATTGGCACCCGAGCTGCGAGCAGTATTTTAATCGAGGGCTTGAAAACTCTGGAATACCGGGGCTACGACTCGGCTGGGGTGGCGACCGTCTGCGAAGGTCAACTGCAAAGGACTCGTGCTAAGGGCAAGCTGGTAAATCTACAAACCAAGCTAGAAGGGCTCGAAGACCCGGCGCATCTGGGCATCGGTCATACCCGCTGGGCTACTCACGGCAAGCCAGAAGAGCACAACGCCCACCCCCATACCGACACCAAAGAGCGAATCGCGGTGGTGCAAAACGGCATCATTGAAAACTACCGCGAGCTGCGAGAAGAGCTGAAAGCTAAGGGTCATCAGTTCCGCTCAGATACGGATACTGAAGTCATTCCCCACCTGATCGCTGAATATTTAGAAAATCCGCCGGGTGACGCGGTCTTAATTGAGCAGTCTCGCCTGCTGGAAGCCTGTCGTCAGGCTGTGCGCCGATTGCAGGGAGCCTTTGCGCTGGCGATTGTCTCTGCCGACTTCCCCGATGAGCTGATGGTGGTGCGTCAGCAAGCACCGCTGGTCATCGGCTTTGGTCAGGGCGAATTTTTCTGTGCATCGGATACGCCTGCGATTATGCCCTATACCCAGGCGGTGCTGACCCTGGAAAATGGCGAACTCGCCCGCCTGACGCCCATAGGCGTAGAAGTGTACGACTTTAGCGGCCATCGGCTGAAGAAAAAGCCTCAAACCCTGAACTGGAACCCCATCATGGTGGAAAAGCAGGGCTTTAAACACTTCATGCTCAAGGAGATCTACGAGCAGCCAGGGGTGGTTCGCACTTGCTTAGAGACTTATCTAGATACCGACTGGACGCCTGAGAGCAGTCAATCGCCCATTCGCCTCGACCTTCCCGATGTTTTGCTAGACGACCTTCAGCATATTCAAATCCTTGCCTGTGGCACCAGCTGGCACGCGAGCTTGGTGGGCAAGTACTTACTAGAGCAGGTCTCGGGCATTCCGACTTTTGTGCAATATGCCTCTGAGTTTCGCTATGCGCCCGCGCCGCTGATGCCCAATACGCTCACCATTGGCGTCACCCAGTCGGGAGAAACTGCCGACACCCTGGCCGCGCTAGAGATGGAGCAGACCCGCCGAGCGGCCAGCGGCGAGCAGCAGTACGCCCCGCGCATGTTGGGCATTACCAACCGGGTAGATAGCTCTTTGGGCCGTCTGATTGCCCATGTGATTGGCACTCAGGCGGGCATAGAGATTGGCGTGGCCGCGACCAAGACCTTTGTTGCGCAGCTGATGGCTTTTTACTTTTTATCGCTGGAGCTGGCCTACCGGCGTCAGGCAATTTCTCTAGAACGCATGGCTGAAATTATTCAGGGACTGCGGCAATTGCCCGCGCAGCTAGAGCTGGTGTTAGAGAGTCAGGAGCGCTACGTAGAGGAACTGTCTCACGATTTTTCGGAGACTCAGGACTTTATCTTTATCGGTCGGGGCATCAACTATCCGATCGCGCTAGAAGGCGCACTCAAACTCAAGGAAATTAGCTACATTCACGCTGAGGGCTATCCGGCAGGTGAAATGAAGCACGGTCCGATTGCCCTGCTCGATGAGAAGGTGCCGGTGGTGGCGATCGCTACCCTGGGAAGCGTCTACGAAAAAGTGCTCTCCAACGCGCAAGAAGCCAAAGCCCGAGACGCCCGGCTGATTGGCGTGGTCCCGATGAATGACCCCGAAGCCGAAGAAACCTTCGATGCGCTGCTGCCCGTCCCGGCTGTCGATGAACTGCTCTCACCCGTCCTCACGGTGGTTCCCTTACAGCTGCTGTCGTATCACATTGCAGCGCGGCGTGGCCTCGATGTCGATCAGCCTCGGAATTTGGCAAAGTCAGTCACCGTAGAGTGATGGCAGAATGATTTGTATCCCAAAACACAAACTTTCTCAGGTTTGTATCAGGGAATACTAATATTTCTCATCAAATTCTGACATTCCTCTCAGAAACGGTTCAGGTAAGCTTCAGGCGCTTTAGTCATCCTAATAAGTAACGAATCAAAAGAAATCTCGTTATTTTAGGAGACACCCATTATGAAACGCCTTATCCTTTCCACTTCACTCGTGATGCTGGTCGCTGCGGCCTTTGCCCCAATCGCCTCTGCTGCTGGCCAAGCTTCGACCACTCAAGGCTTGCCAGAGGGCGCTAGCCTGACTGACCTGGTCCGTCACAATCGCGACGCGCGCGGTAAGTCATAGCAGCAGTCGGCCTAATGCTTGACCCATCGTTCGGTTAAATTCAGGTGCGTCGTCAATATGCTCGGCGGCCAAGATGGAAACGTCTTGGTCGCCGAGCATTTGTTTTGTATTGCAGCAGACGCTCCACATCCGCTGGGCCGTACTGCGCGACCTGCTCAAAGTCGAATTCGGCAAAGGCCAGCCGAAAGTTTTCTCGCTTGCGCAGTATCGTCAGCCAGCTCAGCCCAGACTGGAAGCCCTCCAAGCAAATTTTCTCAAACAGCTTTTTGTCATCGGCGACCGGCACGCCCCACTCATGGTCGTGATAGGCCAGATAGGCTTCCTTATCTCCGGGCCACCAGCAGCGCCAGCAGCCATCCTCACTTTTGACCAACCCATCCATAGATTATGGCTCTCACTGCGCTGTATTTCCTCATTCTCTCAGGCCACCGCTCCCGACATCAAACAGCAGAGACACGGCCTCGGCCATTACACGCAACTGGCACAGCAAAAAACAACGGGTTTACGTGGATACGAGGGCATATTAGCTAGTCCACTCAGACAAAGTGTCCATACCGTTGGCGCAGTTCAGGGTCCCAAACGATACAACTTAAACATGCGAAACGAAACAAAGGTTTCTAACCCAAACAACACTTTCTTTCGCAACCTTCTCCACCTTGCATTTTTAGTGTTGCCGCTAGAAAAAATCTAGACGACAAGCCCACTAAAAAGAGCGGAGGCCTCAGAAGTTCTAAGTTCACTCCTTCAATGTTCTCTGTTGTCTCTACACCTTTTAAGGATACTTCCATGAAATTTTCTCGCCTTTCTGCTACTTTCGCTGTCGCTGCTACTGCCCTTCTCGCAGTGCCCTTCGGTGCTCAAGCTCAAGAAACCCCTAACTACAACTACGTCGGCATCGGCGGCGGCGACAACGGCTTCGTCGTCAACGGTAAAGTCTCTGTCGCTGACAACATCTCCATCCGCCCTGAAATCGCGACTGACTTCAACTTCAACGACAGCGACGATGTCTCCTACCTCGTGCCTATCACCTACGACTTCAACACCATCGGCACCGGCAGAGCTGCTTTCAACCCCTTCCTCGGTGCTGGCGTCTCTGGTGACATTGGCAACGACAGCAACATCGACTTCTCC
>JBBSNR010000320.1:0-3987 GCA_038260635.1 Phormidesmidales cyanobacterium | reverse complement strand
CAGCTATCAGCGGATCTGTTGCAGTCTCTGTACGATGTGTTTTACGAGAGCAGCCTGCCGTTTAAACCTAGCTATGGTCAGGTGCAGCAGGCGCTAAAGCAGCAGCAGGCGCTGATTATCTTAAACGGGCTGGCGCTGGATAAAGCCGAGATGGAGTGGCTGCTAGCGGCGCTGCCAGGCTGCACGTTTGTGCTGATTTCTGACTCTCGCTTTTACTGGCAGGAGGGGACGGCGATCGCGCTTAAAGGACTGCCGTTTCCAGAATCTATTGAGCTTATTCAAAAAGATCTAGGCCGTCTCCTAGTGGAGTCTGAGCAGGCCGCTGCCAAATCGCTGTGGACAGCGCTGCTGGGCAATCCGCTGCAACTGCGCCGGGCAGCGGCCCAAGCCCAAGCCGCCGACCAGTCTCTAGTAGATCTGGTGCAGTCTATGCAGGTCACACTCGGCCAGAGCGTTTCGGGGCGATCGCTGTTCCAAACAATAGTAGATCGGCTCTCTCCTAGCCAGCGCGATGTGCTGGCCCTGATGTCGGCAATGGGGAGTGTGCTATTGACCGCCGAACAGGTGCAGGCCATCACTCGCTTGCCCAATGCTGCCAAAAATCTAAACGAGCTGACCGCCCTTCGGTTGTTAAAGTCTGTTGACCGTGACGCTCAGGGCGGCGACTGTCCAGACGACAGCTATCAGCTCAGCTCAGATTTGTCGGAGAGTGTGCAGCCGGGCTTTGATTCTCAGTCGTGGCTGACTCGGGCCACTGAGTATTTCACCGCTCACATTGTGGCCCACGGTGTGCTCCCAGCCCATACGACTGAAGCCGCGATGCATCTGTTGGAATGGACACAGCGCACCAGCCGTTGGCAAGAGAGTTTGACGTTGAGCCGGGGGCTAGATCAGGTGTTAGCCCTCGGTGGTCACTGGGAGCGCTGGCAACAGGTATTGATCTATAGCCTGCGAGCAGCGGAGCAGCTAGGCAATGGGGCAGCGGAGGCATGGTCGCTGCACCAGTTTGGCACGCGGGCACTGGCGATGGGTGAAAACGGGCGAGCTGAAGCCTGGCTGTCACGGGCAGTGCGGCTACGTGAACGCCTGGGTGACTACGCTGGCGCGGCGGTGTCTCGCCACAACTTGGGGCTGATTGTGCCGCCTTTGGCGGGGGGCAGTTCGGCTGTGCTGGTCAGCCGTCCCCGGCGGAGTGGAATGCGCCGTCGCTGGCCTTTGGCAGTGATTGCTAGCGGCCTTATGCTAGCCGTAGTGAGCAGCGGGCTGCTGTTGGGCCAGCGCTATCTGAGTCAGTCCGCAGGTCGTCAGCAAAATGCTCAGGCCGGCTTGAGCGAAACAGCGATCGCTTTCGGTAGGCAGACACTGGCCTTAGCGAGCAAGCCGAGAGCAGTCACCCTGACTAACGAGGGAGAAAGTCCGCTACAAATTCGCCAGCTAGCGCTACTGGGCGATCAGGATTTTGCGCTGGCAGCCCTGGCAGAAACGCCCAAAGAAACCTCAGCAGAAGCATCAGCAGAAACGCCAGAGAGCTGCCAGGTTGAGCTAGTGCTATCACCGGGTATGGCCTGTGCAATCGCAGCGGTCTTTACACCAACCGAAGCGGGCGATCGCACCGCTCAGATCAAGCTAGTCACCAGCACCTCAGCAGCAGACGGGTCAGCGCAAACCAAGTCGCATACCGTTTTGCTAAGCGGTATGGGCACTCCCCAGCCGGTACCCACGCTAGAATTTGATGCGATGGCAGTTGACTTTGATAAGATTTTTCTCAAAGAGAGAAAACGCCAGTCTTTTAGAATAACCAACGGTGGCAGTGCGCCGCTGACCATTGCCTCGTTTGGCATCGTCGGTAGGCAAAGCAAAGATTTTGGACTGATTGACCAGAGCTGCACGGCAGCGGCGCTGAAACCCCAGGGCAGCTGCGAAGTAGAGCTGTGGTTTGAACCCAGGACGGCGGGCGATCGCACCGCGCGACTGGTGGTAAAAAGCAACGTTGGTAGTGATAGCACCCTCGTTTTGAAAGGGGTTGGCGTCAGCCGCAGCCAGCAGACGCCTGACGACGACGCTGTGATTGCCCCCACGGAAGGGACTAACCCCCCTGACGAGGGCACTGCGCCGCCGACTGAAGGTCCCCAGGCCAACAACGACAGTGCAACCGTCGCTGTAGAGTCGTCAGTTGTAATTGACGTGCTAAAAAATGACCGTGCTCCAGCGGGCGGTCCGCTGACGATTGTTGAAGTCAGCCCAGGCGAATCGGGGCAAACGGCAACGGATGGCAGGCAAATTAGCTACTTCCACGATGGCAGTGGCACAAGCGATCGCTTCACCTACCGGGTGCGAAACGCGGCTGGCCAAACGGCGACGGCGACAGTCAATATCACCGTCGAAACAACAGACAATCTGCCACCGGTAGAAAATCGCGATCCGGTCGCGATTGATCACTACTTTGAGATCCCACCGGGTGAACCGCTGACGATCAATCTGTTAAAGGGAGCCTACGACCCTGATCCTAACGATGCTGTGCGCCTAGCTGAGATAGGCAACATCGCGGGCGGCGGTCAGCTAGAAGATAATGGCGATGGCACGGTCACCTACAAGCCCTCGCAGAGCGGGCCGAATGGCGCAGCAGGCACCTATCGCAGCAGTTTTGATTACACGGTTACCGATGGCAGAGGCGGCTTTGGTCAGGGCACCGTGTTTATTACAGTGGTTGTCCCAACCGTTAACTAAGTGATACTATAAGCGCCTAATCGCTAGGGGTGCCCGCACGGGCTGAGAACATACCCTTTGAACCTGAGACTGGGTAATGCCAGCGGAGGAAAGCTTGAAAGTTTTGAATGCGAAAAGTGCTGCCAATGGCTGCCTGTTTGACTGCCCGTTTACCTGCGAGGTGCGGCTATGTCTGTAGGAGCAGTGGCGCTGATTGTGATGCTGGCAGCGGCGGCAATATTTGCTCTGCTGGGTGTTTCGCAGATGGGGCGGCGGTCTGGGCAAGCCATTGACCTGGAAGACTACGTGGTGAGCCGCAACCAGGTGGGCGGCCCAATGGCCCTGGCGACGGTGACGGCGTCGGCTCTGGGGGCCTGGATTTTGTTTAGTCCACCGGAGGCAGGATCGGCTTTTGGCGGGCTGACGGCGATTTTGGGCTACTGTGTGGGGTCGGCTGCGGCTGTCTTTACGTTTGTTTTTGTGGGGCCAAGGCTGCGGCAAATTATGCCGTGGGGCCATTCGCTGAATGAGTATGTGCGCTATCGCTTTGGGGCGGTGCCGTTGGGAGAGGGCCAGTCTGCTAATCAGGCTGGCAGTCAGATTGGCAGGGCGATGTACTGGCTGACCGTGGTGGTGATGCTGCTGTATATGTTTGTGTATCTGGCGGCGGAGCTGACGGCGATCGCCCAGGTCCTCCAGCTAGTCGCCGATGTGCCGCTGCTGGTGACTTCGCTAGTGGTGATTACGGCAGTCTTTCTCTACACGGCCTACGGTGGCCTCAAGGTGACTATTCTCACCGATGCCCTGCAATTTGCGCTGATTGTGCCGCTGCTGCTGATCTGTTTTGGCGCGACCATAGGGCTATTGGGCGGGTTTAGCGCTGCTTTTAGCCCAGTGGCAGAGAAACTGCCAGAGCTACTTTCGCTAGGCAACATTGGCGGGCTGCGGTTTGGCGCGACGCTGATTATTGCTGTTGTAGCCGCCGAATTGTTCAATCAGGGAAACTGGCAGCGGGTGTATGCCTGCCGCAGCGATCAGACGGTGCGCCGTTCTTTTCTCGGGTCGGCCCTAGTGATACTGCCGTTGCTATTTCTCTCGGGGCTGCTGGGTCTGATTGCGGCGGGTTTTGACCTGAGCGGGACGACGGCTTTCTTTGACCTGCTGCAAAGCCTGAATATTCCGCTTTGGCTGCTGGGCGCGGTGGTTTTGCTGGCGATGGCGCTGGTGATGAGCAGTATGGATACGCTGCTAAACGGCATTAGCGCAGTCTTTACTGGCGAT
>JBBSNR010000319.1:0-3991 GCA_038260635.1 Phormidesmidales cyanobacterium | reverse complement strand
TTTACTGAAGGAGAAGTGCCCGACGAAACTGTTCTGACCCAGACAATTGGCCGTCAGTACGGGGAAGCCTGATGACGCCAGTAGAAGCGGCGATGATCGCCTACTTACAGACCCCTCAGGCGATCCGTGATCGCACTCAGCAGCTGTTCAATCTCGCTCAGGCTGGCCAGCTTGAGCATTTCTCTTGCGATCTCTCCAAACTAGACCAGGTTGCCGCCTACGTCGTCGAAACGACTCAGCAGGCTTACCCCAACTTTGACGTGCCGTTTCACAGCCGCTGGCGGCATTTTGATGCGGGCGGTGTGCCCCGGTTAGCCAAGCTAAATCAGGCGTTTCAGGGGGCGGGCTTTGATCGGCTAGAGAGGGCGCGATCGCAGCTCGACCTAGCCACTGTCAGCGTACTGCTAGATGCGGGCGCTGGCAGTGAGTGGCGCTACCAGGATCCCTATTCTGGCCAGACTTTAGGACGCTCAGAAGGGCTGGCTGTCGCAAGTCTTCACGCTTTTGAACAGGGGCTTTTTTCCGCTGATGCTGAGTCACCTTATCGTGTGGATGCCGTTGGGCTACAGCAGCTGAGCGAAGCTAAGTTGGCCGAAGCCTTTCAGGTCACTGGCAGCAATCCGTTGGTCGGACTTGCCGGTCGGCTGACTCTCCTGCAACAGTTGGGCAAGGCTCTAGTAGAGAGCGATCGCATTCAACAAGACCCAGCCAGACCTGGCAATCTGTTGGACTATTGGATAGAGCGCTACGGCCCGGAGCTAGACGCTGGCACGCTGTTGACAGAAGTGTTGGAGAGCTTTGGATCGATCTGGCCGGGTCGGGTGACCATTGCCGATACCAATTTAGGCGACGTATGGCCCCATCCGAGCCTGCCTGATGGAGAAGTCGGTAAAAACCTGGTTCCGTTTCATAAGCTCTCGCAGTGGCTGACCTATTCACTGGTTGAGCCCTTAAGCGTCGCAGGGGTGGCGGTGACTAATCTCAATGCGCTTACCGGGCTAGCAGAATATCGCAATGGCGGTCTGTGTGTTGATTTAGAGCTGTTGATTCCCAAACAGGCAGCGGTCGTAGGCGCTTCTCATTTACCCGGTTCGCCCGTGGTGGTAGAGTGGCGATCGCTGACAGTTGTACTGTTGGATTTGATTGGCGATCGCGTCCGTCACCTGCTGAAGAAATCGCCCGAAGATCTACCGCTGATCAAAGTGTTAGAAGGCGGCACCTGGGCAGCCGGGCGGCGCATTGCCAGGCAGCTCAGGCCATCTGGCGCACCCCCCATTACGATTCAAAGCGATGGTACAGTTTTTTAAATGACATCTTTTAATTAATGGCACTTTTTGATGACACCGTGCGAGACTCTCTCATGATCCATCAGGTAACGCTCATTGAGCATCCTCTCATTCAGCACAAGCTAACGCTAATGCGACAAAAAGAGACGAGCACCGCCAAATTTCGGAAACTTTTAGAAGAAGTCAGCATGTTGTTGGCTTACGAAGTCACTCGTGATCTGCCCTTAGAAAAAGTCTCTATTGAAACCCCGTTTGCCACCATGGACGCGCCAATGCTGTCTGGCAAAAAGGTGGTGCTTATCTCTATCATGCGAGCAGGGCAAGGCATTCTAGACGGCATGTTGAAGCTCATGCCGTCGGCTCGGATCGGTCATATTGGCCTCTACCGCGATCCGAGAACGCTGAGCCCGGTGGAGTATTACTTTAAGGTGCCCAATGATGTCAATCAGCGAGAAATGTTAGTAGTTGATCCGATGCTGGCAACCGGTAATTCGGCGATCGCTGCCGTCTACCGGCTCAAAGAAACGCAGCCCCAGTCGATCAAGTTTGTCTGTCTGCTCGCCGCGCCTGAAGGCATCGCCAACTTTCACGAAGAACATCCAGATGTACCCATTTTTACCGCCGCAATTGACGACAAGCTAGACGAACACGGCTATATTTTGCCAGGGCTAGGAGACGCCGGTGATCGCATGTTCGGCACCCAATAGCTGACTAACAAAGTAGAAGAGGCTAGATCAGTCAGATAAGAGCAACAGTTGTTTAGAAGTATGAAAATCTTCCAGATTTGCCGCCTCATGCTCAAGCAGCCATCGCTTGCGATCTATCCCGCCTGCGTAGCCCGTCAGCTTACCGCTAGCGGCGATTACCCGATGGCAGGGCACCACAATCGACACTGGGTTGCGTCCGTTGGCGGCTCCGACCGCGCGTGATGCGGTGGGTTGCCCTAGCTGCTGAGCCAGTGCGCCGTAAGAAACGGTTTCACCAAACGGGATTTGGCTGAGCAGTTGCCAAACCTGTTTTTGAAAATCGGTGCCGCATGCAACCACCGGCAGATCGAAGCGCTGGCGCTGATGAGTAAAGTACTCAGCAAGCTGTTCTTCAACCTGGCTAAACGGCTCTGCTTGCACAGATTCGTGCCAGTCTGCGGTCTGTTTGGGAAAGTGCTTTTGCCCTTTGAGATAGAGGCCAGTGAGCGATCGCCCATCCCCAGTCAGCAGCAGCGCCCCCAAAGGACTCTCCAACCATCTGTAGTAAATCATTTGCCTGTCTCCAAAGATTTCCAAAGGTGCATCGCCGCGTAAGCCCGCCACGGACGCCAGATTTCTGAGAGTTGCAGCACCTGCGCGGGTTTCTCAACGGCGAGCGCTCGGCGTAGCCATAAGTCGGCGTGGGGAAAAGCATCCGGATAGGCCAGCACGCGCATCGCGATATATTGAGCTGTCCAGTCGCCAATGCCGGGGAAGCTTTTGAGACGAGCAATGGTCGCTTCGACTGGGGAGTAGGGGTCTAGCCGGAGATCGCCAGCGGTGATGGCTTGCGCGATCGCCAAAATCACACTTGCCCGTTTAGACACAATGCCGAGCCCGGTCAAATCGTTCACAGAGAGCTGAGCGATTTGTTCGGGTGTCGGCGTTAGCTGCGCCAGCCCCATAATCGGCGTCCCAATCGGCCTGCCAAAGGTGTTGACCAGCCGTGCCATCAGCGTTGTTGCCGCCTTAACGCTGACCTGCTGACCGAGAATGGCGCGAACGGTGACTTCAAACCCATCGAACGCGCCGGGCACCCTCAAGCCTGGAAACGGTAGCGCCAGATCACCCAGGCAGTCTGCAATGGGCGCTGGATCGGCGGCGAGGTCAAAGAGTGCTTTTACTCGGGTCAAAATAGGCAAAATTGCCGCCACCAGCGACGCCGAAAGTTCCACTCGCAGTTTGTTCTTTGCAATCGGAGAAACCTTAATCCAGCCCTGATGCTGCCCAATCTGGACAGTGCGACAGTAGCAGTCGCCCTCAATAGCTTCTACCCCGGCAACTGTCCGCGCCTTTAAAAAATCCAGCAGTGCCCGCCAGTGCAAAGGCGGGCGGTAGGCGAGTTCGCAGTGCAGCGAATCTTGCGGCAGAGAGGTGGCTTTGCGAAGTGTCGATGGATTGAGCCGGTAGCGTTTTTGAAACAGCGCGTTGAACCGTCTCACGCTAGAAAAACCGCTGGCAAAAGCGATATCAGCAACCGATAGATGACTGTCACTCAGCAGTCGCTTCGCCAGCAGCAGTCGCTGCGTTTGCGCCAGCTGAATAGGAGAGACGCCAAACTCTTGCTGGAGAATACGGCGCAGGTGGCGATCGCTCACACCCAGCGAACCTGCCAGCTCACTCACCGACTGCTCCACCAGCGCCCCATCTTCAATCCGACTCGCCGCCGCCGCCGCCAGCCGACCAACCGCATCGATTTTTGCCTGTCCGGGCGCTAGCTCAGGGCGACAGCGCAGACAAGGCCGATACCCCGCTCGCTCTGCCGCCGCCGCACTCGGATAAAACGTACAGTTCTTTTGCTGAGGCGTCCTAACGGTACAAATCGTCCGACAGTAAATATTTGTACTGGAGACACCGATAAAGAAAACACCGTCAAAGCGCCGATCTCGACTTAAAACAGCGCCATAACATTGGTCGGAGGTCATCATAGACTCACACCGGGGCGAAGTAGTCTCAGCA
>JBBSNR010000318.1:0-3992 GCA_038260635.1 Phormidesmidales cyanobacterium | reverse complement strand
CCTGGACTGGGAGAGCGATCGCCAGACTATTCCCAACAGGGCTAAGAGTGTCAAGTTTAGACCTTGAGATGGGTTGGAGCGGGAAAGAAGGGAAGAGGAAAAGGCAATTCACCCTTCCTGTTCCTGCTGCTTTCCTTGACTGCCCCTGACTAGATCGAAACCTTAGCTTGAGTGACAGAGCGCCAGAAGCTCTCTGAAACGGCGAAAGGGAATTGGCCTGATGGTCAGCTGGTGGATTCATGCTGTTTATCGTGGCTATGAGAGCAGGGGATTATCCCATTAAAAAAAGCGCCTTCCCGAAGGAAAGCGCTCATGTCGCAAACATCAGTGAATACTAATGCTTGGTGTGTTGCACAGGTGAAATAGACTCAGGCACGAATTGCCGGAGCGTGCAGGGCTACCGGAATCGCTTCACCGCTGGCCAGGTCTAAGGGGAAGTTGTGAGCATTGCGCTCGTGCATTACCTCAAAGCCCAGGCTGGCCCGGTTAACCACATCTGCCCAGCTTGGCAGTACTCGGCCTTGAGAGTCGAGTACGGAGTGATTAAAGTTAAAGCCATTGAGGTTGAACGCCATCGTGCTGATGCCCAGCGCTACCAGCCAGATGCAAACCACCGGCCAAGCTGCGAGGAAAAAGTGCAGCCAGCGCGAATTGTTAAAGCTGGCATATTGAAAAATCAATCGGCCAAAATAGCCGTGAGCAGCCAGAATATTGTAAGTCTCTTCTTCTTGCCCAAACTTGTAGCCATAGTTTGGAGACTCTGCATCCGTTGTTTCGCGCACCAGGCTAGAGGTGACCAGCGATCCGTGCATAGCGCTGAACAGTGAACCGCCAAAGACCCCAGCCACGCCTAACATATGGAATGGGTGCATCAAAATGTTGTGCTCCGCCTGGAAGACAAACATAAAGTTGAACGTGCCGCTGATACCCATCGGTAAGCCATCAGAAAAGCTGCCTTGACCGATCGGGTAGATCAGAAATACGGAGATAGTAGCCGCCACAGGTGCAGAGTAGGCAATGCAGATCCAGGGGCGCATACCCAGCCGATAGCTCAGCTCCCACTCGCGGCCCAGGTAGCAAAGCAGCGCTGGCACATAGTGAAAGGCAATCATCTGATAAGGCCCGCCGTTATAGAGCCACTCATCGAGACTGGCCGCCTCCCACATGGGGTAAAAGTGAAGGCCAATGGCATTAGAGGTGGGGACTACAGCGGCTGTGATAATGTTATTGCCATAGAGTAGTGAGCCGGAGAGCGGTTCGCGGATGCCGTCAATATCAACGGGCGGTGCACCGATGAAAGCGGTGACAAAAACCGTCGTAGAAACTCCCAGCAGCGGAATCATTAAGACACCAAACCAGCCCACATAGAGCCGGTTTTCGGTGCTAGTGACCCAATTACAGAATTTTCCCCACGGGGATATATCTGGACGTTGGATAGAAATGGTCATTGTTTTTAAGATGTAGGTTATCTACGTGACTGGGCCTATTAGAACAAAGCAAGATGGAAATGCTGTGAAGATGAGCGCTTTTGTTCGCATTTTCTCTACTGCCCTCAAGGCCCGGCCATTTCTACCTATCTCAAAATGTTGAGCAACACGCCGTCAGCAGCGCCAGAGAGGGCATTCTTACCTGTGTGCCCATTGCCAGTAACTGCGCCTGCGGCAGTATTAGTCGCTGCGCCTACAGCACTATCCTGTATCAGACCAGACGTTCTGCTGTGGGGGGTGCCGTGAGCCGCGCCCACAGCTGCACCCGTAGCGGCCCCATCGACAGCATTGCCGACTAGAGAACCGTTGTGGAAGACTAAGCCAGAGACCACATTCGTACCTGCCCCTACCGCCAGATCGTGCAGGAGATTGGCATTTGCAGGCTTTGCAGCCGCAATTATGCCGGTTGCCAATATAGCGGGAAGAATGGCTGCTTTAATTTTGTTCATGCTGACCTCTTGAAAGATGCGAAGAAGCACCTTGCGAAGCTTCAACACTGACAGCTTAGAAACTAATTGTGACTCGCTTGTGACTGCCAGATGTCAAGCCGATGACAAGGCGCTAAAGCCTGTACAAAGCGGCCAAATTCGTTTGATACTGTGCAAATGCCGCTAAATGTGATGGACGCCCACTTCGCAGTTTTGAGCATCAGGTTTTGCCAGTCCTCGTCGAAAACGGTATTCAGAAAACGGCATTTATTTGCTCATTGCATCAGCGACATGCAGTTGAGGCATTCAAAAAATCGTTTTGTAGCCAAGTACACTAAACTTCATCTATTCACTCAGTAAGGTTGCTCACAAGACAACAGATTCTGACATACTTCAAAACTTTGTATGGCACGTAGACAGGCGACTTTTCTACGTGAAGAATCTGCTGGGTCTGGATTTAGCCACTGGTAAAGCAGTTTCATTATCTGTGAATTTATCAGCAGCTGTAGCGCTGGCAAAGAGGAGATTGGCCAGCGCATCTATCGCAATAGTTGTTATTTATTTCCGAAATTTAGGGCGAATTATGGCTGGAGTTTTCTCATTTAGCGGTCGATACCGCATCTTACACATAACTTGGTTTGCGTTTTTTCTAACGTTTGTCGTCTGGTTTAACTTTGCGCCATTTTCGACTGCAATTGCTACAGAGTTTGGGCTAGAACCGGCTCAGATAAGGGCGATCGCATTTTGCAATGTGGCCCTTACGGTGCCTGCTCGAATTATTGTCGGCATGATTTTGGATCGTTTTGGCCCACGCATTACTTATTCTTGTTTGCTGATATACGCAGCAATCCCCTGTATCGCCTTTGCCTTAGCGCAAAACTTCACTCAATTGGTGCTAAGCCGTCTGGCGCTCAGCATTGTGGGCTGTGGTTTCGTCATCGGCATTCGCATGGTGGCCGAATGGTTTGAAGAAGAAGAGATTGGCTTAGCCGAAGGCATTTACGGCGGCTGGGGCAACTTTGGCTCCGCTGCGGCAGCTTTTACACTGCCTACTATTGCAGTCGCTTTGGCAGCGCAGGCGGGCGCGGTTAACTGGCGGCTGGCGATCGCTGGCACTGGCATTGTTGCGGCTCTGTACGGCGTCTTTTACTTCTTTAATGTCCAAGACACGCCCCCCGGCAAAGTTTACCAGCGACCCGCTAGCTCCAGAGGCATGGAAGTCACCACTCAGCGAGATTTCTGGTTTTTGCTAGCAATGAATGTTCCCCTCGTTGGGATCTTAGGTATTTTAGCATGGCGGCTCTCGGGCGTTGGTCTATACGGCACTCCCACACTGCTAGTAATTCTGGCTCTGTTAGTCGGCCTGTATATCTTCCAAACTTCCAACATCTATGCAGCGAATAAAGAGCTCATGGCGGGCCGCAAGCGCTATCCGGCTGAAGATCGCTATGAATTCTCTCAGGTTGCCCTTTTAGAACTTGCCTATATCGGCAGCTTTGGCTCAGAGCTAGCGGTTGTCTCTATGCTCCCGGCCTTTTTTCAGGGGCAGTTTGGCCTTACCGCAGCAGTCGCCGGAGTTGTTGCTTCGACCTATGCCTTCATGAACCTGGTAGCACGTCCGGGCGGCGGTCTGATCTCTGACAAGATTGGTAGCCGTAAGTGGACGCTCGCGCTCGCGATGGCCGGAACCGGTATCGGCTATCTGGTATTCAGCACGTTAGGCGCGATTGCTTTGCCCTTTGTGATCATCATGACGATGATTGCCTCCTTCTTTGTAATGGCAACAGAAGGCGCTACTTTCGCAATTGTTCCTTTGATCAAGCCACGAGTTACCGGACAGGTCGCAGGTAACGTTGGAGCCTACGGCAACGTCGGTGCAGTCGCCTACCTGACAATCTATAGCTTCTTGCCAGAAGGCGGGGCGGGCGATCGCATCTTCTTCCAAATGCTAGGTGTAGTGGCGCTGGTGGTTGCTAGCCTGATTGCCTTCATGCTCAAAGAGCCCAAAGGCGGTCATGGTGAAGTCGGCGTTGAGCCGAGCCATGAGTTTGTGCAAGAAAAAGTGATGTAGAGCAGT
>JBBSNR010000317.1:0-4004 GCA_038260635.1 Phormidesmidales cyanobacterium | reverse complement strand
GGATGCAGGTCATACTGAAGCGGTTCTGCCGCCGCAGTCAGGACCCAGTCGCTGTCGCCCGCCTCACCGTCTGTCTCACCGGCAACCTCACCGTAGAGATTGCTCGCTGCCTGATAGGGGCTAGTGTTGGAGTCAGTGCTAAAAGCTGAGGCGCTCCAGGTGTGTGCCTCACTGTCTAACTCACGGTCCAACTCAAGCGTAGCGGTCTCGCTCATAGGCAGCTGCTCTTGCCGAGACGGGGTCGGATCGCTGACAAATTCAAAAACGCCGCTGCGCCAGTTCCAAAACGTTGGGGCTGACTGCTGAATTGTGCGCAGCCACGGCCACGTTACCCACACCAGCAAACTGGTATTGAGTCTGGGTAGGAGCGCTTCGACTTTTTCGAGCGATCGCAAAAAGTGATTTTGAGTGATCGCTGGCTGCTGGGTCATCTGCTCAATGCCTAGCACCTGCAAGCCAGGCAGTTTGCCTGCTGCTAGCATCGTCTGCTGAATCCAGTGGGCCACCTGCTTAGGCAAGTTGCCGTCTTCAGGGTCAAACCGGAGCTGCTCTAGCGATCGCCCTTGCCCGGAGAGGTCAGTTAGCGAGCTGAGCTGCGACCATTCGTCTAGCCCTTTACCTTTGGCAATATCTTTGGCAGTATTTCTGACACCGCCCGTATCCGCCTGCTCTCCTGTGGGGATGGCGGCTATAGTGCTAGCGATCACCGAGCCGCTAGCCAAATCCTGCTGGAGCTGAGTAGCCAGCTGATTTTGCATGGCCACATTGTCACATACCGCAATCAGCAGCTGACGGCGCAGATTTAAGCCCATGGTCGCTTTGAGCGACTGATAAACCTGCTGATTTACCCCAAGGAACTGACGAGACTGTGGCTGAGTGGCGATCATGAGCGGTGTCCGAAGCCCTGACTTTTAAAAAGCTGTTGTGAAAAACTCTTGAAACGGGTTGAAAAGCATCGGGCGCTCAGGGGACTTGAAGCTAACCTGAATTTTCTCCACCTACCCGATCTTTTCTCTACCTATACAGATCTTTCCTAGAGGCCACTGGCTCCTCAGGAATGATTTGAGAACCTGCTGAAACTGCTATGCTAGGGGCTTAGATTCCGTGTGGAATGCATTAAGCGCTGAATACATGTCGATTTCCGTTGCCGCCTCTTCTATTCGCCAGCATCAGCATCCTTTGGTTCGCCAGCTTGCCGAGGGGATAGAAACGATCTGGCAGCGCTATCTGGATCTCTCTCCCTACCACCTGCCAGACGACTTAGGCTACGTAGAAGGCAAGCTGGAAGGCGAAAAGCTAGTGATCGAAAATCGCTGCTACCAAACGCCTCAGTTTCGCAAGCTGCACCTGGAGCTAGCGCGCATTGGCAAAAATTTAGACATTTTGCACTGTGTGATGTTTCCTCGCCCTGAATATGGTTTGCCTATTTTTGGCTGCGATATTGTCAGCGGCAGAGGGCAGGTGAGTGCGGCAATTGTCGATCTCTCTGCGGCCACGGCGAGCGGGCGGCTGAATGAGCGCTACACCACGACGCTAGCCGCTATCGATCAGCAGGGCTACCTGCACCCTCGCGATCTGCCTGAGTGGGGGCAGCGAATTTTTTCAGAGTTTTGCTGCTTTGTAAAACCGGTGAACAAGGCAGAGGAGCAGCAGTTTCTGGCTCAGGCCCAGGCCTATCTGACGGTTCATGCGAAGCAGGCTATTGCTAAGTCGCCCGAACCTAACCGGCTAGAAGAATTTTTAGAGCGCCAGCGGTACTATTGCTACCAGCAGCAGCAAAATGACAAAACCCGTCGCGTGCTGGAAAAAGCTTTTGGCCCGCAGTGGGCCGAGCGCTACATGACCACCGTTCTATTTGATCTGCCAGCTGCCTAAATCTATTTAAGAGACTATGGTTACCCTTTCTACTTCACCCGAGCAGCCCACCCTCGATGTCTTTGCAGAGCAAATAGACAGGCGCTCTGGTCGGCTGATTGTGTTGGCAGGTCCGAGCGGAGTGGGTAAAGGCACGCTGCTCAGGCATTTGCTACAGCGCCATCCTGATATTGGCGTCTCGGTCTCTGCGACTACCCGTCAGCCCCGCGCTGGGGAGATTGACGGCCAGCACTATTACTTCGTTAGCCGAGATCGCTTCAATACAATGATCAAAAGGGGCGAGCTTTTGGAGTGGGCTGAGTTTGCAGGCAACTGCTACGGCACGCCCAAAGCACCGATTGCGACGGCGATCGCTCAGGGGCAGCGGGTAATTTTAGAAATTGAGCTAGTCGGCGCTCGCCAGATCAGACAGAACTTTCCAGACGCTAAGCAAATTTTCGTGTATCCACCCAGTGTGGAGGCCCTAGAAGCGCGCATTCGCAGCCGGGGACAGGATTCGGAGGCGGCGATCGCCAAGCGCCTGGACAGGGCTAAAACAGAGCTGGCCGCTGCCGATGAATTTGATCAGCAAATCGTCAATGACACTCTGGAGACTGCCCTTGCCGAACTAGAGTCCGCTATATTTGGTTAGCGCCCTGGCAGCGCGAAACTCAGGCTGGCTGCTGCACCAGATATTTCAGAAAGCCAGCCACTTTAAAAAGATAGCCGACAAGCGCGATCAAACAGGCCACTAATCGCTACCGTTGAAGCAAACAGAAGCGCTTAAGGGTTTGGTTAGTGATGACTCAGCAAAATTGGCTAAATAGACAGCTTACGGGGCGACTCGCTGAGCGAGCGGCTGTGCCATCTCACCTACCGCCTAGAAAAACTCAGCTCAGCCTGCTCTTGGCAACGGGCCTATTACTAAGCTTAGCCGCCTGCACCTCGCCCGTCGAGCCGTCTGCACTAGAGCCATCTGCGACGCCAACAGCCCCATCTGCGTCAGATAGCGCCCCCGCCGAGCCCGCTGGTCAGCCCGAGAGCGCGGTCACCCCGGACAATCCAGATACAGCAAGTCAGGCTGGCTCTTCTAGCCCTGTTGCCCAAGCCCCTAACCAGGCTGCCCCTAATCGGACCGCTCCGACGAGCTGCGACAATCCTCAGACTCAGCAGGCCATGAACCGCTGCGCCCAGCAGTCCTACGTCCAGGCCGATGCCGAGCTTAACCAGGTGTATCAGGCGGTCAAAGCCCAGCAGCCCAGCAGCGGCCAACAGGCGCTGACCAGTGCCGAAGTTGCCTGGCTGTCGTTTCGCGACCTTGACTGCGAATTTGAGCGCAGCCAGTTTGAAGGCGGATCGATGGCACCGATGATCTACAGCGGCTGCCTGAACGCTCAGACCAGAACTCGCACCGCTGAGCTGCGACAGCCCGCTTTGCCCAACACCAGCTATCAGGCCGCTGACGCTCAGCTCAATCAGACCTATCAGTCGCTGATGGCAATTTTAGAGAAAGGGCGCAGCAACGCTCTGGTCGAAGCGCAGATGGCCTGGCTGGAGTATCGCGATCGCAACTGCAACTACGAAGTTCTCTACAGTCCTACCGTGATTGAAGAAACCCAGTGCCTGGCTCGCATGAGCGCCACCCGTACCGAGCAGCTTAAGCAGAATATCGAGCAGAGCAGTCTGTAAGTCAATCGTCCAGCCAGTGTTCAGCCAGTGCCAGCGCTAGCCGCCTCGATAGTTTGGCTCTATAGTTTATGGATGTCAGTCGCCATGCCTTGACGATTCACTGGCCGCCTGTTGTTCCTCCTGCCTACTATGACGCGCCCACCGCTGACGCCCGAACAAATTCGACTTCAGGAACACCAGACCAAGCAAGCCAACTGGAAGAAATGGGGGCCATACCTGAGCGAGCGGCAGTGGGGTACCGTCCGCGAAGACTACAGCGAGGGCGGCAATGCCTGGAACTATTTTTCTCATGAGCAGGCCAGATCGCGGGCCTATCGCTGGGGCGAAGACGGCATTTTAGGCATTAGCGACGACCGGCAGCAGCTCTGCTTTGCGCTATCGATGTGGAATACTCATGACCCGATCTTAAAGGAGCGTTTTTTTGGGCTGACGGGCAACGAGGGCAACCACGGCGAAGATGT
>JBBSNR010000316.1:0-4013 GCA_038260635.1 Phormidesmidales cyanobacterium | reverse complement strand
TTCCGGCTCAGCGGATTTTGCTGTGGGTTTAGGGCCCCGCATCAGGGCAGGATTTGTGGCGGCTCTGGGCGCGTCTTCATCGCGTCCCCGGCCTTTGCCCCGGCCTTTACTGCGACCGCGTCCCTCGCTCCGATCTTC
This sequence comes from Phormidesmidales cyanobacterium, assembly GCA_038260635.1. Lineage (GTDB taxonomy): Bacteria > Cyanobacteriota > Cyanobacteriia > Phormidesmidales > Phormidesmidaceae > Phormidesmis. Next base: position 3,875 of record JBBSNR010000316.1, on the reverse strand, counting down.
AGTGCGCGCTGCTTCACCGGGCGGGCGATCGCTTTTCTTGATGGGTCGAGGCGTATTGCTAGCGGGCGCTGATTCAGATTTAGCAGCCTCAGAACTAGCAGCTCCAGAATTAGCAGCTTCAGACTTCGCAGCTTCACGCTCGCTCTTTTTGATAGGCCGCTCTACCATGATCTATCCGCCTGTACGTATAATTGCCAATTAATCGTATCACGAGGGATTGAGAGAAGGCAGACTCGATTAATCCGGGCTACATCATGCCTTGATCAATTGACGGTTCACTGCCCAGCAGCGGCGTATCGCCTTCGGAAGAAGCGTCGATGGTTTTGCCCACCTCGCCATTGTCAAGCACTGCTTCGGGGTCAAAGTTGAGCCCTAGCACATCGATTAGCGCATCTTCGTCAGAGTTGAGCTGGTAAAACGGCACCATCAGGTTAGAGAGTTTGGGTTCGAGGGCATTGACCACCCCCAAGATCAAAAACGAAGACGGGCGGCGTCCTCCCTCTGGCGTGCGGACAGAGGTGTTGGCCATCTGCACTTCTAGCCAGGTGCGGTTGGCGCGAAAATAGTCCAACCACTTGTCTCGAATTACCGACGTAAAGTTCTCAAAAAAGGCCATCTTAAAACCTGTAAGGAATTGTGAGTATGCGCCAGGGGATGCCCGCCGTAGCTGAAGACTGTGGCTTAAGACTGTAGCTTTAAAAACGCAGCCCATTGATTGAGCTTTGCACGCATAGCCCCAACATCGCAGCAATCTAGCACCCTTCAGGCGTTATGACTAGACTATTGTTAAGTCAAATGTTAGATCACATCCCAATTGGGGTGGCGCAGACTCAGCGGCTGTCGGATTAATCGTATCAGCTAGAGCAGCCACCAACGTCTCAACTGCTGGGATGTAGCGGTTAGGGATTAGCCATCGGTGCTATCTGCTAAAATCTCGCTCTCCCCGTCGGTGCGGAGCCAAGTGCTGCTGACTTTCAGGTTATTTTGCACGCGATCGCTCGCATCCACCGCCGGATCTTGGCGGGTTTGCCAGTCGGCTATAGCCCGGTGAATATCGGCAGCAATTTCCGCGTGGGACTTGGTCACCACCGGGTCTGCCTCTAGCAGCTGAAACTTGTAGTAGAGCATCCGCGAAAAATCGTTGAGATCGCCGGATAGCAGCTCTGCTGGAGAGACATTAACTGGCCCGCTCTGCATAATCTGCTCAATCAGCTGGGGGCTTAAAATCGATTCAAATTGCTGAATATAGGCCCAGGCAATGGAGCGCACCTCTGTTTGCAGGTCGCCTTTACTCACATAGCTAGCCACCCGCTGGGCGTGGGCCACCCATTCTGGAGCCACCCACTGACTGAGCGCCCGCTCCAAGCTAAAAGCCGCTATCACCCGGTTGAGTAGCTGCCGTCCTCCCGAACGACTTAAGCTACCGTCATTCAAAGTCGCAATAACGGTCAGGGCCAGCCCCGCGATTTCGCTCTCCGTCCAGACCGCGCCGTCTGGCGCAAACTGCTGCAAGTAGGCGCTGATCACGTTGCTAACGGTGGCTTCTTGCGCCTGTAGCCAGACCGCTGCTTGTTCTGCCAGCAATTGGGCCGTCACATCCACGGGAGAATTGTCTGGTCCCAAGCTTTCGAGAGCGGCGATGGCCTCGTCAATCAGGCTTTCTAGCTGGCTTTCTCTTTGGCCTTCTATCCGGCTATTTTCAGCAGCTGCCAGCGCCGCCAAAATCGCCCCCATCACAGCTCGCTGGTCTAGCTCAGAACCCGGCTGACCAAACGTAGCGACATAGGCCCAAAAGCCGCTGAGAACCTGCTTGAGCTGGCCGATCTTTGCCCCTGCTGGCTCCGCATCGGCGGGTGCGCTTTTTGGCGACGCGGTTTCTAGCAGGGCAGAAGAGTCATTGGCTGGGGGAGCAGGCGGCGGCGCTTCGTCGTCAGGCCTGGATAGTCCAAACAGTTTACGAAATTGGAACACGGCGCTCTTTCTCCCATTCAGATACAGCAGGCCGCTCGCGACGGCTCAGCGAGGAGCCATCGGACCGCCTTAACGGAGGATTTTAATCGCTTAGCAGCCTAACTTACAGCTTACGCAGGTTTCGCCCCACAGTCAGGACGATCCTGCGCCATTTTGAACAGCGCAGCGGATGGTGGCAGCCACTGAGTGAGCCAGTGCCGAAAAGTCGTAGCCGCCCTCTAAGCCAAACAAAATTTTGGGACCTGCTAGCGCTAAGCAAACCTGAGTAAACCAGCCGTAGTCCTCAGGCTGGAGCAAAATACCCGCCAGCGGATCGGCCTGGGTAGCATCGTACCCCGCACTGACGATCATCAGGTCAGCGTCAAAGTCCGCTAAGAAAGGCTGTGCCTGGGCAGCCCAAAGCCTCTGATAGTCGGCCAGCTGAGCGCCGGGAGGCAGCGGCAAGTTGAGCACGTTGTGATGTTGCCCCGTCTCTGAGGCGGCACCCGTGCCCGGATAGGCTGGCGACTGATGAAAGGAGCAGTAAGCCAGGTTGGGATTGGCGGCCACCAGCGCCTGAGTGCCGTTGCCGTGATGCACATCCCAATCGAGAATGACCACTCGCTTTGCGTCCAGGCAGGCCAGCGCGTAGTGAGCGGCGATCGCTGCATTCGAGAGCAGACAAAACCCCATGCCTCTGGCGCGTTCGGCATGGTGCCCTGGCGGACGCACCAGGGCGAACGCAGGCGATTTGTGCTGCCACACCCAGTCCACACCGTCGAGCCAGACCGCCACCGCTAGCAAAGCCACGTCATAGCTCTGGGATGAGACCACCGTATCGCTGTCGATGTAGCCACCGCCTCGCTGGGCTAACGCTGCTAGCTTGCTCACATAGTCTGCATCGTGAACCCGATGAATATCGGGCAATACCGACCGGGCAGAGGGCGCAAGCCAGGTAATCTTTTGAGCCCATTCGTTTTCCTTTAATCCTGATTTTTGGCAGTTTTCCAGGTAGTTAAATACCGCGCCCAGACGACCGGCATTTTCTGGGTGCCCAAGGCCCGTGTCGTGACCGGCAAAAAGACTGCTGTAAAAAACGGGAAATTGTTGATTCATCAGGGCTTTAGAGCATACATAGAAGCAGCATCCTATCAGCTGAGCGCACCCTTGAAAAGGGTCAAAATGTGATAGAATATTCAGCGTAGTTATGATTGATTTTCACGCCATTAGCGCCACTGAAATCTTAGCTGTTTAACCGCATCTTTTCTAGATAGACGACGCAGTCATTTAAATCAGAATTTAACACGCCCTATATTACTTGCAGTTCCCCTAAAAAAGCCTATTGAAACTGTTAAGCGTTCGCTGATCTGCGAGCCATTTCCTAAAGAGATTTGTCGTCTTTTTTCTACGTTTGTCTACTTTTTTGGTGAGCGGCTTTAAAGCCCGTTTCTCAGTACGTCGAATACGTCGTCTCTCTGGCGTTTTTGCAAGCATATATTCTCAATCGGAGCTTCCTACATGAGTAGTCCTCAAGAGCGCATCGTACCTACAGATCTGCGCAACGAGATGTCTCGGTCCTATCTCGAATACGCCATGAGCGTAATTGTGGGGCGGGCCCTGCCAGATGCGAGGGACGGGCTCAAGCCAGTGCACCGGCGTATTCTCTATGCCATGCATGAGCTAGGACTCACTGCCGACCGACCTTTTCGCAAATGCGCCCGCGTGGTGGGTGAAGTGCTCGGTAAGTATCATCCCCACGGCGATACAGCCGTCTACGACGCTTTGGTGCGGATGGCGCAAGATTTTTCGATGCGCCACCCGCTGATCAACGGTCACGGCAACTTCGGCTCGATTGACAACGACCCGCCAGCGGCAATGCGCTATACCGAGTCGCGATTGCAGGCGCTAACCGGGGTGTCCTTACT
>JBBSNR010000315.1:0-4022 GCA_038260635.1 Phormidesmidales cyanobacterium | reverse complement strand
TCGTTCAACAACAGCCGTTCACTCCACTTCTTGTTGGGTGCATGGCCAGTTGTAGGCATCTGGTTTACTGCTCTTGGTATTTCGACCATGGCATTCAACCTGAACGGCTTCAACTTCAACCAATCGATTATCGATTCACAGGGCCGAGTAATCGGTAGCTGGGCTGACGTTTTGAACCGCGCCAACCTGGGAATGGAAGTGATGCACGAGCGCAACGCTCACAACTTCCCCTTGGACTTGGCAGCTGGCGAAGCAGCGCCTGTTGCCCTCACAGCACCTGCCATCAATGCGTAGTCGTCATATCCCGACCTGACTACTCTTTGAATGGATAGATGAGAAGCCCCCCGCACATTGTGCGGGGGGCTTTTTGTTTGGGCAGTTGCCCATTCAGTCTCGCGAAGAAACTGAATGGGCAATCCTACATTAGCCATTTAGGGATCTGCTACTTAATCAAGTCCCAGCGAATCAGAAATGCCGTCGCCCTCACCCTAAGTCCCTCTCCCGGTGGGAGAGGGACTTTGAATTCCGGTTCCCTCTCCCACCGGGAGAGGGCTGCCGCTGTCTTCTCTCGGGAACATATCCTGTTCCCGATGGGCAGCTACTGAGACTTAGGTTCATAAACGATGGTTTCGATGGGTTGAGAATATGCAGATGGCTTTGTCAGCAATTTTTCTGGTCTCTCGTACAGAGGTTCCGAACTGCTTTTGCCATAGCCGAATAAGGTTTTAACCTTCGATTTGTCTTGCTTAGCAGCTTGGTAGAACGTGTCTTTTTGGAACTGATAAGCCGTCTGATACAGCGTTTTTTCGACGCCGTTAATGGTGGTCAGATCGGGCCAAGAAATCCCTTGCACAGGCTGATAAAAAGAGTCCTCATCGGGCTGTTCTATTTGGAACCAGGGTTTGGTCTCAGCCTCTGGCAACCCGTATCTTAGCGCCGCAGCGGAGCCGGGCTGCAACAGCTCTGAGTGCTGATAAGCCAGTGTGGGGTTGTCACTGGCAGCAATCTGATTTCGCTTCCAGTTTTCTAGCACACTGCTGATATCGAAGCCAAGCGCCCGTTGGAAGTGCCATAAGCCGCCTTGCAAGAAGAAAAAGGCCAGATAAAAGTGAGAGTTTGCCAGCCAGACACGGCTGGTATATCCGTCGGCCAAGGTCGATTGAGCCTCGAAATAGCGCGGCAAAAATGACGATTTTAGTTCCAGGGTAGGGCCATAGAATTTCTCAGGATAGGCCAGAGAATCAAAGCCGCAGTAGTAGGAGGCCGCAAATCCTGCGATCGCAATGCCAAACAGCGAGTAAGCTAAAATGCCATCTCCCGAGAAGAAGAAAAACCGCTTAACCCATTGAAAAGGGGGTACCAGGATGTGCCATACGCCCCCGATAAGCAACAGACCGGCGACATAGATATGCCCGCCTACCAGATCTTCCAGGCTGCGGACATCGAACAGATGCGTTCTGTAGTCCCAAATAACAGCCGGGTCAAGCGTCGGCGCGGTGACCAGTCGGACTGATTCTGAGTAGGCATCGTACAGCCCGCCAAAAGACTGCGCTTTGGCCACGAGCAGCAGCGCACCGAAGCCCAAAAAGAGGAGATGATGTCCTAAAATAAGGCCGAGCTTTCCAGCATCTTGCCACTCAAAATCAAACTTGGCAGCTTTTTTGGGGGCGGCGGCCAGGCTAGCCGGTAGCTGAGTGTAATGAAAATAAGCGCCACCGGCCAATACGACAGCAGCCACCAGATGAATGGCCCCAATCGAAAACCAGACGCCGGTATCAACAATGGTGCCGTCTGAGCCGAGGCCCCAGCCTTCAGTCGCCAGATGGGGCAACAAGATCAGTCCCTGGGTGAAAAGCGGCGCATCGGGGGAATAAACAGCCAGCTCAAACAGGGTAAAGATTCCAGCCCACAGCATGATCAGGGCAGCCTGAGCGACGTGAGCAACGATAAACGAATTAGAGAGATTGATAAATCGGGCATTTCCTGCCCACCAGGGATATCGTTCCTGGGTTTTACTAGAAGCGTACATAGCAATAGGTTGAGCGCAATAGGGATGGTCAAGCAGGGGTCTACCCTTACAGGCAAACCCACCGATTAGAAGGCTATGGAGTAGAAGGCCCCCAGATTAGAGGCCCATCAATTAAAAGCCAGCTGCCTAGCTCAGACCCGCAATGATGTGGTCGAGATAAACGTCCATTTGTTGCCCTGCTTCAGCGCCTACTCGCTGGGTGACCACTTCCTTCATGGCCTGCACCGCTTGAATAGTCGGCTCAATCGGGACGCCCAGAGACGCATAGGTCTCTTTTAATCCATTGAGAATTCGCTCATCCAGGATGGAGGCGTCATCTGCCAGCATTGCATAGGTGGCATAGCGCAAGAAATAGGTCAGATCTTGCAGGCAGGCCGCATAGCGCCGGGTTGGATACATGTTGCCACCAGGGAGCGTAATGTCTCCGTATAGCAGGCTTTTTTCGACAGTTTTGCTGATAATGCTGGCAACATTGTCTCCAATCTGACTGGCTGCTTTAACCCGTAAAGCACCTGTTTGGAGATATTGCTTGAGCTTATCAAGGTCACTACTCTCTAGGTAGCTGCCTTTCTCATCAGCCGGGTTGATCAGCGAAGTAATTGTGTCTTGCATGGTGGTTTATATTTTTGAAAACGTGGACTTTTGGCTAAAGGCGGTTGTGCCCTAGCCATTCCTCAGCTCCAGAATTTGTAAGGAAAAAGGGGCCAGTCTTAAAAAGCCCGGACGAGCTGGTCGAAGTAAGGGCCAGCTAAGGCAGCTTCTTCAGTACTTAAGAGACCCATGGCGGATTGCTTCAAGCAGCGCATTGCCAGCTTTAGGTTGTTCAAGGGAACGTTTAGCGAGACGTACATATCGCGCATTCCATCTAGGCCAATATCTTCTAAGGGTTTAGAATTACCCGCTAGCACGCAGTAGCTCACCAGGCGGATATACCATCCTTGATCTCGCTGGCAAAGGGCGGTTTTTTGCTTGTCACCGCGATTGCTAGGGGTATCTGGGCACTGAGCCCAAAATCGCTGACTGCCTTCTTCAACAATCCTTTGTTGATTTGCGGCTAACTTTTGAGCAGCGCTAATCCGCACACCACTGTCATTAAAAAAATCTTGGAGCTGAGTCAGCTCGGCACTACCCAAAAATCGGTCAGCACGATCTGACTGAGCAATCACTTTAGCTACGATACTCATTGACGAAACCTCCTATGGTTCGACTTTTTTGTTTTGAGGAAAAATTTACTTTTCCATGAATTCCGACAGGGTAAAGCCTGACGGAATTAGGCAAATCTCGAAAAAGTTAACGGTTACCTCAGCAAAAACTAGAGATCTATTGTTTTCAAGAACAACAGCACCTCATAGCTCTTGTCTATACGAACATGAGCCCCCGCAAGCTATTGATTTATGAGATATCTATAACCTCTAAAATGGCTTTTGACAGACCGAAAATCCATAAGATTCGCCAATAATTATGAACTGACAATCTTCTAGCGTGAGCCCTGCTCATCTCATGCAAAAGACCCGTCTACTCATACCGTCAACCAAAATGTTGATAGGTATTTCCCACTGGTCTTTCTCTCATTAACCATAAAAGCCTTTGAACTTATGTGTCTAGTTATTTAAAAGTCTGGCACATAAGTTCAAGGTTGTTTATCTTTGAAGGAAAGATTTTGAGCGCTTCAATTCTATGGATAGATATGGAAGTCTTTTTCTCTATGAGAAAGATTTTGAGCGCTTCAATTCTACGGATGGATATGTTGCTGAAAGTGAGTGGTGCCATGTGCTGGGCTGGGAAACCCGCATACACCGATGGCGATTTTGCAAAAGCCTATTGAGCAGGGAGCACGCTGAGCCACCTCAGCCGGTCGGGAGTAGAGCGCTCGCTGCTCCTAACCTTTTGTGAACTGGCTTAAGCGCTGGTACGCCCAAAGGATGTGCACTAGAAGACGACTGCCGCGCGGTGCTACTGCTAGCAGGGGTAGGATTGGCGAAAGGGCGATCGC
>JBBSNR010000314.1:0-4041 GCA_038260635.1 Phormidesmidales cyanobacterium | reverse complement strand
GTCATAAAGATCTCCTGCGGAGTGCGTCTGCGCTCTAAACACCATCGCCCTTGAGGATTCAACCGAACTCCTGAGGGCGATTTTTTTGTCCTCACTCCCCCACTCCCCTCTCAAACCAGGCCACATCCCAATACCGCCCAAACTTGCGCCCCACCTCTCGAAACAGCCCCACCTCTTCGAATCCAAACTTTCGATGAATGGCAATAGAAGGCTCATTCGGCAGCGTAATCCCCGCATAGGCCCGATGAACATCTTCAGCGGCCAAAGTTTCAAACAGAGCGCTGTAAAGCTGGCTGCCGATACCTTTTCCCTGAGCCTCGGGGCAGAGATAAACGCTGGTTTCTACAGAGGTATCGTAGGCGGCCTTGGTGCGAAACTTGCTGCTGGTGGCATAGCCCATCACCTGCCCGTCGCTCTCAGCTACGAGCAACCGATAGCGCCCGGTCGCTGAGTAGTGGCTCATCCAAGCTGCCTGCCGCTGCTCTACTGTATAGGGCTGCAAGTCGAAGGTGATAGTCGTTTCTAGGATGTATTGGTTATATAGCTCGGTAAGGGCACTGATATCCGCCGGGTGAAAGTCTCGAACGATTGAATTCATTGTGGTGCACAGCCTTGGGGTAACAGCATTCCTTATGCTAGCGATTAGCGCGTACAGTAGAATACGATTTTCTACCCCTGGCAGTCTGTGGCTCACTCTGATTACCTGGAACGCATTCTCAAGGCCCGCGTCTATGATGTGGCTCAAGAAACCCCTTTGGACCTGGCACCTCGGCTGTCGGAGCGGCTAGGCAATACGGTGCTGCTCAAGCGAGAAGATGCGCAGTCGGTGTTTTCGTTTAAGCTGCGCGGGGCCTATAACAAGATGGTTCACCTGCCGCCAGAACTACTCCGGGCTGGCGTGATTGCGGCCTCGGCGGGCAACCATGCACAGGGCGTAGCGCTCGCTGCCAAAAAATTGGGCACCACGGCAATGATTGTGATGCCGGTGACGACGCCTCAGGTAAAAGTAGATGCGGTGCGATCGCTCGGCGGCAGTGTGATTTTGCATGGGGATGGCTACGACGATGCCTGCGCCTATGCCCGTCAGCTAGAAGCCGATAAAGGGCTAACGTTTATTCACCCGTTTGACGACCCGGATGTGATTGCGGGGCAGGGCACGATTGGCATGGAAATTTTGCGGCAGCACCAACAGCCGATTCATGCCATTTTTGTCGCTATTGGCGGCGGCGGGCTGATTTCGGGCGTGGCGGCCTATATCAAACGGCTGCGGCCTGAGATTAGGGTAATCGGCGTAGAGCCAGTCGATTCGGATGCGATGAATCAGTCTTTGCGAAAGGGCGATCGCGTTCGTCTCGATCAGGTGGGCCTATTCGCCGACGGTGTTGCCGTCAGGCAGGTGGGGGAGGAAACCTTTCGCCTGTGTCAGCAGTTTGTTGACGAAGTTATTTTGGTGACTACCGACGATACCTGCGCTGCGATTAAAGACGTGTTTGAAGATACGCGGTCGATTTTGGAACCTGCTGGGGCGCTGGCGATCGCGGGCATCAAGGCCTATGTGGAGCGCGAGGGCGTGCAGGGGGAGAGCCTGGTGGCGATCGCCTGCGGCGCCAATATGAACTTTGATCGGCTGCGCTTTGTCGCTGAGCGGGCCGAGCTCGGAGAGCGCCGAGAAGCCGTTTTTGCAGTGACGATTCCAGAGCGGCCTGGAAGCTTGGGTCAGTTTTGCGATACTTTGGGCGATCGCAGCATCAGCGAATTCAACTATCGCATTGCCGATGAGAACAAAGCCCATATTTTTGTCGGGATTAAAGTCAAAGGCAGAGCCGATGCTCACGCGATCGCCGAAAATTTCAAAAACAGCGGCTTCGAGACGCTCGACCTGACCGATAACGAGCTAGCCAAAATGCACCTGCGGCACATGGTAGGCGGCAAATCGGCTTTGGCCAACAACGAATTGCTCTATCGCTTTGAATTTCCAGAGCGGCCCGGCGCACTGACCAACTTTGTCTCGACCATGAGTCCCAACTGGAACATCAGCCTGTTTCACTACCGCAACCACGGCGCAGACTATGGCCGCATTGTCGTCGGGATGCAGGTGCCACCTACAGAAATGGAGCAGTGGGAAGCCTGTCTCAAGACATTGGGCTATCGCTACTGGAACGAAAGCCAAAACCCAGCCTACAAACTCTTTTTGTAAGGTCTAAGACTCCACTCGGGGCTCGGCGATCGCTCCATGCGTTAGGTATTTTATTCTGGCGCGAATTCCTTAAGCTGCTCAATGGGCAATAGATAATCTGCCTCCGCTTCCCCGCCTGCCTCACAAGCGGCCCGATCCACCTTCAGCAAATCCTCTCCCCAAATCGCCTTTCCTATCGCTACACTTTTGCCCTTATCTGGCTTCCAATCTGCACTCACAAACTTACTGGTCGCATCCACTACTCCCCCATCGAATAAATGCCCAATGGTGAAATAAATATCCTGCAACACCAGCGGTACAGAGGGGCGATGAAGCTGGCCGCGAGAGTTTGGGCTGCGGGCTTTATACTTGGCGCGAGGAAACAGCCCGTAGAGATTTTTTAGGGAGGCAGAAATCAACGGTTTGCCCTTGAGATGGGTCTTTTTGAACGCGCCGACAGAAATGCGGCAGTCTACTTCTTGCAGCAGCTGGGGAGCCCACATTGTTTTGAAGCGCACTGGCTCGGGCAGCAGGTTCGGATATTCGACGCAGGCTAACTCATCGGCATTCAGCAGGCGAATGCCCTCTGTCAGCAGGGCAGGCAAGCCGTTGCGCTCCGCAATATCGGCCAAAGGCACTTTCGAGCAAACGCCTTCTACAATCAATATTTCGGCAGTGGAATTTACCGCGCGGAGGCCCTGAAGCACTTTGCCTAATACGGCCATGCTCACGGTGACCGGTGGACCCACCGGATAGCCCAAATTGGGCTTTACCAATATGCGCTGAGCCGCTTTAGCTGCTTCTGGCGGTGTATAAATAAAGTTTTCACTGTTGGCAACGCGAGCGGGATCCATGACCTTTAGAGTAGTGACGCCTGGGTTTGAGGGGGAATTTGAACGGTGGACAGAGGCGCTGGATCAGGCAAATGCGCTGCGGCCATCGCTCAAGAGCTGGTTCAAAGATATTCGTATCTTAGAAGACGGTAGGCCAGTGTGGGTGTATGGACGGGGGCGATCACACCCCGAATACCTGGGCCCCGGCACCTATGATCGTCTGGCCCGGCTATTTATCACAGAAGCCCAAATCACTAGCCCAGCCGCTGCGCCCTGGCAAATTCGAAACCATCGTTTTGACTGGGGTAGCCGCACTTACCTCATGGGCGTGCTAAATGTGACGCCCGATAGCTTTAGCGATGGGGGGCAGTTTGACACAGTGGAGACAGCCCTGGCGCAGGCAAAAACGCTAGTCGAAGCGGAGATGGACATCCTCGATATTGGCGGGCAGTCTACGCGGCCTGGGGCAGGGCAAATTTCTGTGAGGGAAGAGAGCGATCGCCTCCTACCCCTGATCCAATCCATCCGCGCCTCCAGTCACACTGGGATCAAAGACATTCCCCTATCGGTAGATACCACTCGCGCCGAAGTCGCCCGGCTAGCGCTAGAAGCAGGCGCTGACATGATCAACGATATTTCTGGCGGTACGTTTGAACCCGATATTTTTAAGGTCGTCGCTCAGTTCGATGCGCCGCTGATGTTGATGCACCTGCGCGGCACACCCGAAACGATGCAGCAGATGACGGACTACGAAGACCTGATGGGCGAGATCGTCCGCTTTTTGGCAGGGCAGGCAGATCGGGCGGTAGCAGCTGGCGTAAACCCGAAAAAGATCGCGGTCGATCCGGGCATCGGCTTTGCTAAAACGGCGGCGCAAAATATCACCATTTTGAAAGAATTAGAGAAGTTGCAAGCTCTAAACTGTCCGATTTTGGTCGGCACGTCGCGCAAAAGCTTTATCGGCAAAATCATCAATCAGCCAGAGGCCAAAGAGCGAGCCTGGGGAACGGCGGCGACCTGTGACTGCGCTAT
>JBBSNR010000313.1:0-4042 GCA_038260635.1 Phormidesmidales cyanobacterium | reverse complement strand
GTTGAAGAGAACCCAGGCGATCGCCTCTAAAATACTGGTTTTACCCGCCCCATTCTCACCACAGATAGCGTTAGTACCCAGCTCAAAGTTAAACTGCTTGTCTTTGTGGGTCTTAAAGTTGGTTAGTGTGACAGAGAGAATCTGCATTTTAGAGCTGTCTGTACTGCAATAGCTGGATGATTAACTCCCAGTCCAGGAGATCATACAACTGTACTGTATGCATCGAGCTGGCAGTGTAAAAAATCCCTTTGGCCTATTCTGGGCTGCCTACAGCAGCTAGCTGTGGTAATGACAGTGGCGTTTCCGTTTCCATATCCTTAGGCTGAATCCACCAAACTTCTACGGGCTTATCCGGGTCGCTAGGAGAAGCCCACTGACCTGCCGGCACCATGATGTAGTTATCTTCAGATAGAGCAGGGGCCGTTTCGTGTCTATGCCACAGGCCAGAGCCAGACGGCACGTTAGCTTCAGATTGGGTGCTCTCAGAGATGGCTCTAGCAGGCCGGATGGCGGTAGATGAGGTGTCAGCAGTTTCCCCCCGAAAATTCTCCAGGTCAATGGCGCTAGTAAGATTAGCGAGGTCTGGCTTTGCGCTCTGTACTTCGGCTGCTGCGGGTGACGGCTGTAGTACTGGCGGAAAGATAAACCGACTCAGCACAGAAGCGCCCATGCCTGCAATCAGCGCCAATGGAATTAACAGGCTAGTGCGTAAACGCAATTGATTTTGGATTCTGCGGCTGGTGCTAACAAAGTCTTGGGCAGCGTGCGACAGCTGATCTTTGTGCAGCTGTAAAAAGGCTAGGGTTTCCTGAAGCTGAGTGCCGCTGAGCAGATATTCGCTGCCGGTAGGCCGATGCCGCTGTTCCCAGGCCTGGGCGCTGGTCTCCAATCGACGCTGGTGGCGCATGATGCTGCGCGATTCTGTTAGCCAGGTCCGCAGCAGATCCCACTCCTGTACAAGAGACTCGTGGACGATGTCCACCGTTCGAGGGGAGCCGAGTATAGTTTTGGGCGTGGCAGAGGCATTGTTGAGAAACCAGGTGGTCAGTGGCGAAGATTCATCCCGCTGGGTTTGCCAGGCAGCACTGGGTATCTCGATGCCTTGTTCAGGGCAGGATTGAGGGGCGATCGCTGCTTGAGAAACAATGACCAACCGTTCTGCGGCCAGCCTCTCCAGCGTGCTGTCAATCAGTTCAGCCGGAAAGCTTTCATTGACGAGTTCGCTTCTAAAGACGCGACGACGACGGTCTGCTTGCCCTTCACCCAGCTCGCACAGCCCCAAAAAGATGCGCCGGGCTGCCCGCTGCATGTCTTCGCCAAGGCTTTCATAAACCGCTGTGGCTCGGTGAATAATCACATTTTTGACCCCGCCTAGCGCGATGTAAGCGTCCATCGTCAGCTTAGGGGCAGCGCCGCTACCGCCGCTAATGTCTCGGCGACGCCATAGCTCCAAAAGCGTCTGCTGAATCAGCGGCAGCTCACCGGGCGCGCCCGTCGTATCGATAGCCAGGGTATAGAGCATTGTCGGGTCGAGCTCAATTCCCATTTTCTGAGCCGGACTTTGGACCACCGCTTTAATCTGGTCATAGGTCAGCGGGTTCACCAGCACTGCATTCTGTTCTACTAAAGCTTTGAGCGCTTCGTGGGGAGTGAGCTGCTCCATCGCGTCTGCCCGCAGCCCAATGACAATGCCCAAAGGCGTACCTGGCTCTTTTAGCGCTTCGCTCAGGCAGCGAATGAAAAGCTGGCGTTCGGCGATCGCATTGGCATCAGCAGTCGGGGTAAACAGCTCTTCAAACTGGTCAATCACTAGCCACAGCTTAGAAACGGCTGGGATAGAGGTTTGACCCGGCTTGAGCAGAGCCGCTCTGACCAGCTGAGCCAGACCGCTGCCGCCATCTTGCAGCAGCATTTCTGCCTGCCGCATTTGCCCAGCCCGCTGGACGCCGTCAGCGGTGGCAGAGGTAAAAGCGGCTGCCAAACTCTTGAGCGGATGTTGCGTGGGCGTGAGTAGCTTAAGCGTCCAGTCGGCGCTGCCGGGAATGCGATCGCCCTGACGCAGCTGGTATATCAGACCAGCCCGCAATAGAGACGTTTTACCGCTGCTCGAAGCGCCCACTAGCGCGCAAAAATTGCTTTTGCTGACTTTACTCAGTAGCCGAGCTGTGAGTTCTTCTCGGCCAAAAAAGTAGTCGGCATGGGCCTCATCAAAAGGCGAAAGCCCTCGATAGGGACAAAACCCAAAAGAAAGCTGCTTCAGCCGAGTAAAAGTCGTAATCGGCGTTTTAGAAAAGGCTGTTTTCAGTCCGCTAGTGCGAGTCAGCACAATTTCACTGCCAGAACTTTCAAACAGGGGCTGCTGAATCGCGCCCCGCAGCTGCTGGCTGACATGCTCGCTCAGAGAGTAGTTGCTCACCTTCCCGCCAGCTTGATCATAAGGATTGAGCCCAGAGAGCAACGCCTGAGTAAAAACGCTGTGCTTACCGGCTAGAGATTCATAGGCTGATTCGTACTCTCTAGAAGCTGCCATAAATAGACGGTCTATACCAGCGCGAGCCCCCGGATCGGCGTCGCTAAAGGTAAGCAGCTCGCCGCTATGACAGCAATCTAAAATGACGACTATCTGGCGCACCGGGCTTTGCTGCAAAAGTCGTCGCAGCCAAGAAAGGGAAATACCAAAATTTCCTCGGCTGGGGTCGGCATCACTGGTAGCCAGATAGCCTTCTTGAACACCCGCTTCGCGCTGTAACCCATGACCTGAGAAGTAAAACAGAGCAGTGGTAGGTAGATTTTTGCCTTTGGGCTTAAAGAGCTGAATGAGAGCAGTCTCAAGCTCTTGAGAAGTGACGCTGCGGCGGCGACCTACTGTAGACTGACCGTCTTTGATTACTTCTGGTAGCCGTTGCACCCGGAACTCACCTTGAGTCTGCAAGCGGGCGGCGATCGCTTCTGCATCTGCTGCCGATGCAGTGAGGGCAGGCAGTGACTGATATTGGTTGATACCGACAATTAATGCATCCCGTGACATGAGCAAAACACCCCTTGCAAAAGTAGCGCGCGCTGGTTCGGCTATGCCGTAGCGATGCGCAGAGCTATGAAATAGCTAACTGAGAAGCTGACTAACTAATTGAGCTAGCTATAAAGGTAGTTTCTGTACAGTCCTGGCTGTGGCGAACTTTCTTTATTTTTAGCTACTCCTTGTAAGGACGACTCGCTGACGATTCGAACAATCAAAAGATGGTTGAAAACCGCCCTGAATTATCTTCCTGTATTGAAGATAGACAACTTTTTCAATAAACCATCAGAGGGGGGATCCCCCTACCCCCTAATCGAAATAAAAAATATTTATACATGAGTGTCGCAGCATATTTACAGAGAGATACTGAGGTGCAGGAATAGCAGCAGACAGTCTTGATATGTTTTGAGTGTTAGTTTGCTATAAACACATGAAGCGAGCGGAAATCAGACCTCCTTCTCAAGTGCATTCACCTATTTAAATGCAAATATGCATCTATTGTTTAGTCAGCATTACTTTCCCTCAGCAAGATGGCTGAGGGAAAGTAAGAGCACAAAATCAGTGTAATAATTGAGGTAAAGTGCAAGAGATATGAAGCATCTAAGCTAATCTTCGTAATCAATCAAGCCTGGCTGATGAGTTCTTGTTGAAAAGATTACTGTTTGCAGCCGAATATTTAAGGTGTAAATGTATCATCAAATCAATTTTGATTGTAGATTTATTTTCTAAAACATCTATTCAGATTAATGTCATTAAAGCGACAGTATGAATCTGAATAGAGGTAGTTTTATAGAAATGTTTAAAGCAAATTTTTGTCTGCGTAAGGAATTGCTGAACCTCTAAAGAAATGTGCTGTCATGTTTTTTGCCCTGGGTAGACAAAGCCCAGAGCAAAGTTTGCAACAGCGCCTACACACCAGGCTTAAAAGAGGATATGTGCGGTGAATACAATGTGGACAACCAACGAAGAACTCAAGATCAGCCCGCCCTGCTGGAAAAGCGCACTGTTTTTCTTAGATACGTTCAC
>JBBSNR010000312.1:0-4045 GCA_038260635.1 Phormidesmidales cyanobacterium | reverse complement strand
TAGCTCTAATTTCTCTAGCCGCCAGCATTATTGCAGGCTTACCTCACTAACTGTAGCTCATGAGAAAACTTCCTATTCCCCTTCTGTCCTGATAAAAACTTGCCCTTCTAATAAGATACGGAAGATATGGCGCTCGTCTGCTGCTGGCCCCTTAAACAAAGCAATATGGCCGAGATTCATCCCAGAATACAGAGAAATCATGTCACGGTTTGAGCCAGCCAGCTAATCAGCGGACCCAGTGCCAAGGCGGGTAAAAAGGACGCGACGTGAATTTTACCAACCTCTAGCAGATTGATGCCTAAGCCCAAGATCATGATGCCGCCGATGCCAGTTACTAGCAAAATGCTGGGCGCGGTGGTCGGGTCGGGGATGGCTTGGGCTAAGCCGCTGGCTAGAAGCGAAAGCCCGCCCTGATAGAGCAGTACCGGCAGCACTGAAAAGCCAACGCCAATGCCGTACGTGCCCGTCAGCGCCACAGAAACCAGGCCATCCATCGTGCTCTTGATGACTAAAATGGTGCCATCGCCGAGCAGCCCATTGTTCAAGCTGCCCAAAATAGCCATCGGGCCAATGCAAAACAGCAGGCTAGCGGCGACGAAGCCTTCGGTAAACCGACTGCCGCCTCGAAACTTAGCTTTTAACCAGTTGCCCAGGTCAATCAGCCGCGCTTCTATCTGCCACCATTCGCCCAGCAGTCCGCCAAAGACCAGAGCGAGCAAGGCCAAAATCACTCCTTCTACACCGCCAGCGCTTGCATCTGACAGCGCTTGAGCCATTGAGATGCCAATGAAAATGGTCGTCAGCCCGACGGCCTGCGTGATCATGGCCTGCATTTTTGGCGATAGGTGATCGCGCAATAAAAGCCCGCAGCCCGTACCCAGCAGCACCAGCGCAACATTCACCCAGGTGCCGCTAGTCTTTGCCCAAAAAGTTAACATTGAGAGGTTCGCATCGGGGTAATCTGCAAAGTGAAAGCCATATCGGAAAATGTCATGCCGTCAGTGAGTTTGATTCGCGCTGAGACCTATGAAACTGAGGCGCTCCATCAGCATTTAGTCTCGCTGCTGGCACCGATGGGCGGCATGGCGCATTTTGTGAAGCCGGGCGATCGCGTCCTGCTCAAACCCAACCTGCTGACCGGCGCTCGCCCCACCAAAGAATGCACAACTCGCCCTGAGATAGTGTACTGCGTTGCCAAGCTCGTGCAGGCCGCTGGCGGCAAACCCTTCTTGGGCGACAGTCCCGCTTTTGGCAGCGCTCGCGGCGTGGCCGAAGCCAATGGCCTGCTGGAATGGGCTAATAAAGCGGATCTACCCATTGAAGAGATGCACGGTCAGCGCTACCCGATTGAAAGCGCCGAGTTCGACAACCTTTTGCTTTCTAAAGAGGCGATGGACGCTGATGTGGTGATCAATTTGCCGAAGGTGAAGTCTCACGTTCAGCTGACGGTGACGCTGGGCGTGAAAAATCTGTTTGGCTGCGTGCCCGGTAAAATGAAAGCCTGGTGGCATATGGAAGCCGGTAAAGACAGCGATCGCTTTGGCATGATGCTGGTAGAGACAGCGCGGGCGATCGCTCCCGAACTAACCATCCTTGACGGTATTATCGGCCACGAGGGAAACGGACCTAGCGGCGGCGAACCTAGAGCTTTGGGCGTATTAGCCGCCTCTGATGATGTCTTTGCGCTAGACCGGGCGATGGTAGAAATTTTGGGCGTGGCCCCTGAGCGCATTCCCACGCTGGGGGCGTCTCAGCGGCTGGGCCTATGCCCAAGGCTCTCAGAAATCAATTTTCCGCTGAGGCAGCCTGCTGAGCTAAAGATTGCAGACTGGCAGTTGCCTGAGAGGATGATGCCGATAGATTTCGGTGCGCCTAGAGTGCTGCGCTCTACCTTTAAGCATTTGTACATTCGCTTTATCAAAGAGCCCATGGCTGCTTATGCCACTCGTTAGCGCGCAGTTTGGCAAAAAACGATAGCTGCTGAGGCGGTCAGTATGAAGACAGAAAGGGAGAAGATGCTGGCTAACGAGCTGTATCTGGCCACCGACGACGAACTGACAAAAATGCACGCTGCCGCCCGTCAGCTACTCCACGCCCATAATTTTTCTCTGCCAGCTGAGATAGACAAGCGCAGAGATATCATGCTCAGCCTCTTTGGTCAGTTAGGCGCTGATTTTGTGATCAGACCGCCCTTTTACTGTGACTATGGCTGTCATATTTTTGCGGGCGATCGCCTCTACATCAACTACGACTGCACCATTTTAGACTGCAACACAGTACACCTTGGAAACGACGTTCTGATCGGCCCTAAGGTGCAAATTTATACGGCTTATCATCCGACAGAGCCTGAGCTGAGACTCTCCGGTAGAGAATTGGCAGCCCCGATATCTATTGGTGACAATGTTTGGCTAGGTGGCGGCGTGATTGTTTGCCCAAGTGTTGCCATCGGATCAAATGTCACCATCGGCGCAGGCAGCGTCGTGACAAAAGATATTCCGAGCAATGTCGTTGCGGCGGGTAATCCCTGCCGAGTGATCAGAGCGATCTGAAGCGGGGGTCTGCGCATCAGCATCAACAAACATCGGCAAAGAGGATATAGCCGCTCTAGCCGATGCTTCTGACTGACCGTTCAGCCGCTGAATACTGAGCTTATTAGCCCCTTAATCTTGGGTTGACTTCTTTAGCCATCCCCTTAAAGGAAGCAAAGCTGGGCCCCGGACGGCGACGGCTCCCGTTAGCAGCAGGCATGAGATGGTCGGTCGCGAAGTTGGTAGGGCCGTCGTCTACCAACTTGCCTTCGCTATCGGTCTTTTTGCTGGCAGCGGCGATCGCACTCACAATAATCTCTTCTGCCGAGCGGGGCTCAGGCTGAGTAGCGGGTTTTGCCTCTGCGGGCGCAGCGCCGTTTTCAGATTGGGCTGACTCGTCGGCCCCTTTAGCAGCTACCTTCTTATCCTTGTTTTTGACTGCTTTTTTGTCAGCAGCGGCAGACTTTTTAGCATCGGCAACCGTCGCTTTGGCCTTGGTCTTGCCTTTTTTGGCTGCGGATTCAGCTTTGTCTGTGGCCTCGTCAGTCACTGACTGCACCTTTTCTACCACGTCACTAGAGACCTCTTTGGCAGTCTCTACGGTCGCTTTTGCCGCTTTCGAAGCGGTTTCTTTCAAATTTTCTACGCCTTTTTCAGCAGCGTCATCGAGCTCTAGAAAATACTTCTCTTTACCGATCCCTAGAGTCTTACCAATCGTCTCGAATATCCCACCAATCATGGCAACACCAGTTACGTTCTTTATAAATTATGGCAGGCTGCCTAGCAATACTTACTGCTTAAGCAAGTCGCAGCCTCTATAGTAATTATTGTTTTTTGCTGAGTAGCAGCGCAAGACAGCGTTACGTCTCTTTACAAAACTTCTTGTTGGCGAAAGATGGAGATTAGCTGATTTTTCGGCTGGTGGCGATCGCTCATCAGCCTGAGCAAATTAAAAAGGCACCCCAAGACAGAAATCTCAAGGTACCTGATTTAATATCGCTTTACAGTGGTGACTTGCCCATTACTAGCTAGTCAGCCGCTGAAATCAGCTCTCGCTTCTCCGAGGCAGACGAGGTGACGACAATCTTGCCGTCTTCACCCACATCGACAACGGCAGTATTGCCATCTTTGATGCGGCCTGAGAGAATCTCTTCGGCCAAGCTATCCTCTAGCAGTCGCATAATTGCGCGGCGCAGCGGTCTAGCGCCGTAGCTTGGGTTGTAGCCCTCTTCGACCAGACGATCTTTGAACTTCTCGGTCACCTCTAGGGTGATGCCCTGCTCTTCAAGTCGGACAAAGACCTCCTTGAGTAAGATGACAGAGATTTCTTTGACCTCGTCCTTAGTGAGCTGACGGAAGACGATAATCTCATCGAGCCGGTTTAAGAACTCTGGGCGGAAGTACTGCTTGAGTTCTTCGTTGACCAGAGAGCGAATCCGGTTGTACTGCGACTCTGCTTGGTCGGCCTCTAGCTCGAAGCCTAAGCCGCCGCCACCTTTTTCAATCACCTTGGAACC
>JBBSNR010000311.1:0-4046 GCA_038260635.1 Phormidesmidales cyanobacterium | reverse complement strand
TTAAACCGACACCTGGCGCGATCGCCTTTGGTACCGGTAAATCCGCGATGGGCAATCCCGTCTAGCCCAGCTTATGACCGGTCGCAGTGATGGCTTGCTCGACGGAAGATTCAGACATTTCTGTTTCTACTTCGACCGTCTTTTGCTCGACGTTGACTTTTACCTCTGCATTCCCGTCGTGAACTTTAATCTCTTTGGTGATCGTATCACCGCAACCTTCGCACATGATTGAAGGCACTTTGAAAGTCATACTCATAGCTCAAAATCTCCTGGATAAAACCCTATGTATTAAGCATTACTGATCCTATCGGGTTAAGGGGGACATGCCCGTCGAATAGCGTCTTGGCGTCGGGTTTTATGGCTATAGATAGGTCTTTGGTATGTCCGGAGAAATAAATTGAGCGCAGATTTGCTGTAGCTCAGGCGTGAATTGTCTCTGAATTGAGGCTTACAGCCCGCCCACAAATCGCCCTGGGCTCAGCAGCCTATTGGGGTCGAACTTTTGCTTGATGGCGCTCATCACCACTAGGGCATTGCCGCTGTAGCCCCAGATGTCTAGCTTTTGCTTGAGCGGTTTGGGGGCTTGCAGCAGGGTTAAGAAGCCGCCGTTGGTTTGGCAGTGCGATCGCAGTTTCTCCAATCCGCTAGCGAGTTCACCCGCCGCCTGCTCTGAAGCCAGCTGCACCCAACCTAGCCCGCTGCTGCCCTGTAGCTTGGCCTGTCCGCCGGGCGAGACGCTTTCTAATAGCGTTAGCATCGCTGGAATTGCGCTGGGACGCATACCCACTTTACAAATCACCGTATCGGGCTTAAGCAACGCCCCGAACTGCCGCCAAAAGTCTTCGTCGGCGTCGCCCTCTCGCTGCTGGCACTTCAGCTGGTGAGCGGCGGCGATCTTTTCCAATCGTTCGATTTGCTCCGCAACGCCAGCCGCAACGCCTTGAAAGCGCGCCACCAGCCCCAGAGGCATATCTTCTAGAGCCGTCAGCAAGCTAGCAGAGACAATATCCAGCGCTACCGGCGTCAGCCCCGATAGCCGCACGGCTGCCGCTACCCGCTCAATCGCAGCTGTCTCGCCAGAGAGAATGAGCGATCGCGACTCCCGCTGCGCCGGATACAGCCGAAAAGTTAGCTCGCTCAAAATACCTAAGCTGCCGTAGGCTCCGGTCATCAGCTTCATCAAATCGTAGCCAGCCACATTTTTCACCACGCGCCCGCCCGCCCTGGCCAGCTTGCCGTCATAGCGAGCAAACTGCACGCCAATCAACATATCTCGCAGGCCACCGTATCGCTGCCTGAGCGAACCTGTATCGGCGGTCGCCACCACTCCGCCCACAGTCGCCTGAGATGCGAAAGCAGGGTCAATCGCCAAAAACTGCCCCTGCTCAGCTAAAACCTGCTCTAAGTCAGCCACCTTCAGCCCTGGCTCTACGGTAATCGTAAAGTCACCCACGGCGTGCTCCACTATCTGATCCAGCCGCGAGGTGCTAATGACCAGATCGATCCCCTGGGCCAATCCGCCCCAGCTAAGCTTGCTGCCCTGCCCCATCGGGAGCGATCGCCAGCCCTCTTCAGCCGCCAAAGCCATGACTTTGCTCAGCTCGGCAGTCGTCCCTGGGAAAGCGATCGCTGCGGGAGGAGTATCGGTGGAGATCGCGCCCATAATTTGCTGCTGCTGAGCAGGGCTGGCGCTCGCCCAGGGCACCGCATTAGCCTCACCCAATACATCAGACAGCTGGGCTGAGATGCCACTCATATACAACACCGATTACACGCGAGGCCACATTTACCCTACCCGACAGTCAGACCTGATTGCCAAACCAAATAGTCAGGGGTTGCTTCAGTAGGTTCAATCAATCCCAATGGCCACTGGCCCGGTAGTCGGCGCGCTGGCCGATGGCCCTATGCTGCGCTGTCGGCGAAAATCGCGGTAGAGCTGGTCACGCCACGTCCAAAAGGCACTGAATGCCGGATCATCTACCAGCCCAGGCACCCCCTTATCGCAAATGCCCACGGGCAAATCCACATAGATGGACGAAGGAAACTTTAGGTACATTGACAGTCCGGCGACAGCCAAATCTGCCAGCGTCGGCTGGTCGCCGCACAGGTAGGGCTGCGTTTCTAAAATTAGGCACAGCGCCTCTAGGTCTTGACGAAGAATTTCGGTCGCCGACTTCACCGCACCCGGCCCAAAGCCTACGCCAGTGCCCAGCAGATTGAGCACATCGCCTGGCACCGCACCCACCGCGTTTTTAACCAGATCGGGGGTAGAAATGGGCAGCAGCGCCGTCCGGAAGTTAGGGTGCTGGTTGAATGCGCCAATCATTGCTTTGCGGCCATTTAAGCCAATCGATTCATCCGCCCAGGCTTCCATCATCAGGCACAGGCCCTTTTGCTTGGGATCGGTGGGGATGATGGGTCGCTCTGGATATTTGCTGTCTAGGTAGCGGGCGATCGCCGTTGAATCTGGAATCACCTCAGTCCCGTCTTTGAGCACAGGCACCTGCCGCTGTCCGGACAGTCTATAGAGATCTATCTGGCCAATACCTGGGGCAACTTCAATAGTTCGATACGGTAGCTGCTTGTAATCCAAGACCAGCCGTACCTTTTCGCTGTAGTGAGACGCCTCAAACTGGTGTAGTTCTAACATATGAATTTCTCCTTGAATTAAGTCAGCCTCTCAGTAAAAACCGCAGGGCTGCATCGCTTTCATAACCAGGCTTACCCTTATTTACGTAGAAGCTTCTGCCCGAGTTTTCTAGAGGCTGCTTTCATCTTGACGCCTTTGGCGGCAATCAGCATCTACCCATTTGCAAGCAATTTATTCGCCGATTTTTTAGATACACTGTCCTTTGTCAAAGCTTAATGAACTTTAGTTAACGCTTCACAGTCATTCAGCTCGACGCTTGCAGTCACTCCAGCTACGCAGTCGGTGGCCTTCTGCCCACTGCGCTACTCCTGTGCCCACGCCATGGGCACCACCAGGCGAACCAGGCGGACTACTGCAAATCCATCAGAGAAAGCTACAAAGACTTAAATCAAGAGGTTCTATGCAAGTCAACAATACTCCCCGCTTCGTCAGAAGCTTTATGATTGGCTTAATCGCTAGCAGCGCTGGCACTTTTTTGGCCCTTCCCAGCTCTGCCATGCCCGAAATTTCAGAGGCGGTTTCTGCTTCTGAACTACCAGAAGAGACGCTTCCCGAAGCGATAGAAGAACTTCCGGCACCGGTTGTTGAAGACAATCTCTCAACAGGCGAAGATGCCAAGCTCACCGAAATCGATGAGCTAGAAGAAGAGACCGCCGACAGCATGGAAATAGACGCCGATACCGTCGAAGCTGCCGATATTGAGGCGCTGAGTGACGAGGCAATAGAAGCTTCTGACACGATGGACGGCGAACCTGTAAATGCGGCTGCTGAAGAGTCTGACGAATCGGTCGAAGCGGCTGATTTGACGATGGAAGAAGAGGCTGTTGAGGCGGCTGATCCCACGACAGAAGAGACTCTCGAAGCCGCTGATGGCATGGAAGAGGAAGAGACTCTCGAAACCGACACCGCCGGTGAGATGACTGATGAGACTCTCGAAGCCGATACTCCCGAGGCAGAGGGCGAGACCGCTGCTGAGATGAATACCGGCGACTTCACCATCGCTGAACTCACCAGCAGCAGCGCTTCTTTCGAGATTTTAGCTGCCGCACTAGCCGCTGCTGACTTAACAGAAACGCTCAGCGAGGCTGGCCCATACACAGTGTTTGCGCCCACCGACGAAGCCTTTGAAGCACTGCCTGAAGGCGCTGTAGAACAGCTGCTCTTGCCCGAGAACAAAGACGTTTTGGTACAGATACTTTCCTACCACGTCGTGCCCGGCGAGCTGTTTTCTGAAGACTTAGAAACTGGTGGTGTAACCACGGTAGAAGGTAGCGACATCGCAGTTGAAGTGGGCGATGTAGTCACCGTCAATAACGCCAATGTCGTCGTTCCCGATGTAGCAGCTAGCAATGGTGTTATCCACATCATTGACCGGGTGATTTTGCCGCCCGCTCCC
>JBBSNR010000310.1:0-4052 GCA_038260635.1 Phormidesmidales cyanobacterium | reverse complement strand
GCAAGGGCCAGCGACATTGAACCATTTGGGCATGGGAAAACCGTGAGCAGGTGTTCCTCCTTATCTTAGGAGCAGATGTCAGCGAGATGTCGTCAGATCTGCGCGCTCAATCTTGTTCATATAGGTTTCTCCCCAAGCTCGCAAACTGGAGATGACGGGTTCGAGCGATCGCCCATACGCCGTCAACGAATACTCCACCTTCGGCGGTACCTGTTTGTAAACCTCACGGTGAACAATCCCCGCTTCTTCTAGCTCTCTCAAACTCAGCGTCAACATTCGCCGCGTAATCCCCGTCATCAGCCGCTGTAGCTCACCAAACCGCTGCGTATCTTGCAGCAAATGGTACAAAATAACCCCCTTCCACTTGCCGCCAATCACATCCAGCGTCGCTTCTACCGAACAACCATACTCCGAAGCACTCTTCATGGTGGCTCCTTTAGTTACATTTTTGTACCTACGTTACAGAAATGTGCGTACTTGTCTTTTTCTACCCTAGCATTCCATACTCTACTCAAGCCATTCATTCTCAGCAAATAAACCAGGAAAATGACATGAAAGCAATGCTCATCAATGAGTTTGGAGATAGCTCTGTTTTTGTCCAATCCGATGTCCCTAAGCCATCCGTGAAGAAAGGATACGTGCTCATTCGCGTGGAAGCCTCCAGTGTGAATCCGGTAGATTATAAAATCAGACGCCACGGCCTACCGTTCGCACCCGATTTGCCCGCTGTGCTGCATGGGGATGTTGCTGGCGTAGTCGAAGCGGTGGGTGAAGGCGTTGAGAATTTTCAGCCGGGGGATGCGGTTTATGGCTGCGCGGGTGGTGTAAAGGGTCAGGGCGGGGCACTGGCAGACTACATGCTGGCAGATGCTCGACTCATTGCGAAAAAGCCTGAAAGCCTGGACTTCATGGCAGCAGCGGCCCTACCTTTGGTGACAATCACGGCCTGGGAAGGGCTGATTGATAAGGCAAATATTCAACCAGGGCAGCGCATTCTTGTGCATGGAGGGACAGGCGGTGTGGGCCATATCGCGCTTCAGTTTGCCAAATGGCGCGGCGCACAGGTGACCGCAACGGCCTCAACGTCTGAAAAGCTTCAGATCGCTAAAGAGCTGGGTGCGGATGAACTCGTGAACTACCGCGAAGAAACCGTTGCCGACTACGTAAACCGGCTCACGAATGGAGAAGGCTTCGACGTTGTGTTTGACAGCACCGGCGGCAGCAATCTACCCAACTCTTTTGAAGCTGCAAAGCTTAACGGTAGCGTCGTGACGCCTTCTTCTAGCAAAACCTACGATCTCTCCGTCATGCACGCCAAAGGTCTCTCACTGCACGTCGTATTCATGCTCCTACCGATGCTAAAAAACGTGGGCAGAGAACGTCATGGCGATATTTTACGCGAGGTTGCCAGCCTGGTAGATGCAGGCCATCTCAAGCCTTTGATCGATAAAGAACACTTTACTTTTTCGCAAGTGGCCCAGGCGCACGACCGCTTAGACCAAAACAAAGCGATTGGTAAGATTGTGCTTGTGCAGGGTTAGGCGATCGCAACGGAAGGTTCGTAAAAGCTTAAGACAATGTCAGATTATCTGGGAGACGCTGATGTGAGTTTTAGGCTGGCCAAGCGGTTGAGACTGATGCCCTGCTCGGCGGCTTGAACAGCCAGCTCTCGATGCTGCTCGGGCGGAATTCTGACCATGAATTTCCCGCTGTACTGTTTTTTAGAGAGTGGAATAGGAGCCTCTTCGCCATTGGCAGTCAAATCGTTGATGCAGTCTTGCACTAAGTTGACAATGCCGGAAAAGGTGGCTAGCTGGGTTCCATCGAGCCAGCTAAGCCCAGGGAACTCAGCACAGAGTCCCACAAACTCTTCGTCTTCTTCAGACCAAAAAACTCGGTAGGTATAAAGTTCAGCATTCATTACATGGCTCCTAATTTTTCGATAGCGGCTAAAACTTGTTTGACTTGATAGGGTTTCCCTTGCCCCTTTTTAGATTGAATATTGACGTAGGGCTCACCCGAACAGGGCGTTTTATAAATCCGGTGACTACCACTGGTTTGTCTGGGGCTACCAAAGTAGTGATCGCAGACTTTGCACAGGTCGGAGAACTTGACAGCTTTGGGGCTGTTCTCCATATTTGCTATGATTTTCTGGATGCTGGCCATCTGTCAGGCAGTACTATTATTGATACTATATCATCATATGATCAGCTTCAAGTTAAGACACGACAAATTCTCAAAAGGCACCCCTCCCCATGCAACTGCCATCGGTCAACCGCTCTCGCCTTCAGCAGCTCATTCAATGGATAGCCCGTCCCTACGATTTTTTGGATGAGTGTGCAGAAAAGTACGGGGATATCTTTGTCGCGCAGCTTTTTGGCTTTCCGCCGCTGGTGATTATTAGCAATCCACAGGCGATTAAAGAGATCTTTGCGGTGGATGCCAAACAGTTTGATGCGGGCAAAGGGCAACAAATACTCAAGCCGCTGCTCGGGGAAAATTCTTTGGTTTTGCTGGATGGCGATCGCCACAAACGCGATCGCAAACTGCTCATGCCGCCTTTCCACGGTGCCAAAGTCAAATCCTATGGAGACATCATCTGCCAGATCACCCGCGAAGTGAGCAGTACCTGGCAACCTCAGCAGCCATTCTTGGCCAGTGAAGCCATGGCCGAAATTACGTTAGAAGTCATTCTGCAAACAGTGTTTGGTCTGAGAGAAGGCGATCGCTATCAGCAGCTCAAGTCTCTGCTGATCACGCTGCTGGATGCAACGGGGACGCCAGTAAGTGCCAGTATGCTGTTTTTCCCCTGGCTGCAAAAAGATTGGGGCAGTTGGAGCCCGTGGGGCAAAATTGTGCGTCAGCGGCAGCAGGTCTATGACTTGTTACAGCAGGAAATTGACGAACGCAGAAGCCAGCCAGACACGGCAGGCGACGATGTTTTAAGCCTGATGCTGTCGGCGCAAGATGAAGACGGGCAGCCGATGACAGATATAGAGCTAAAAGACGAGCTGATGACCATGTTGGTAGCCGGACATGAGACTACCGCTTCGGTGCTGACCTGGGCCTTGTATTGGATTCACAAACTGCCCCAGGTGAAGAATAAACTGTTGGCAGAATTAGAGGAGTTAGAAGAAGAGGCCGACTGTATGGCAGCAGCCAGCTTACCCTATCTCACCGCTGTCGCTTCAGAGACGCTGCGGATATACCCGATTGCCCCCATCACCTCACCTCGAATTGCCAACCAAAAAGTCACTATTACAGACCACGCTTTTCCCCCTGACACTGTTCTAGCGCCCTCCATTTATGCGCTTCACCACCGGGAAGATCTCTACCCTAATCCCAAACAGTTTAAACCCGAGAGATTTTTAGAGAGACAGTTCTCTCCCTCAGAATTCATTCCGTTTGGCGGCGGCAGTCGGCGCTGCTTAGGGTACGCCCTGGCAAAACTAGAGATTAATCTGGTACTGGCGACGATGTTAAAACACCACTCACTTAAATTAGCTGATGAGCAGCCAGTGACTCCTCGCCGTCGGGGTGTATTGGTCGCAGCCAGCGGCGGCGTGCCTTTAGTATTAAAAGATTGAGTATTGAAGGATTGATAGCGCCTCAATCCGTACTGAGAACAAAAATGGATGTAACCCAAGACAATCCCTGGTACGCCTGGTACGCCACGTTTGATGACACCCACAGCCCGGCAGAGCGTCAGCAGTGGTACAGCGAGGCTGCCCAAGCCTATCGGTGGGCCAGACCTCGCTATCCTGAGGCTTTAATTGAGCAGGTTATGGTAGCAGCAGGACTCAATGAAGGAAGTGCTCTGCTAGAAATTGGCTGCGGGCCGGGAATTGCCACGGCTGACTTTGCCAAACAAGGGCTGACGATTACAGGCGTTGAGCCGAGTGCGGCGGCCTGTGCGATCGCCCGTCAAGCCTGCAAAGCCCACCCGAACGTCACTGTTCACAACAGCACCTTTGAAGACTATTCGCTCAGCCAAAAATACGACGCGGTGCTCGCCGCTACCTCCTTTCACTGGATATCGCCCGACATTGCCT
>JBBSNR010000309.1:0-4063 GCA_038260635.1 Phormidesmidales cyanobacterium | reverse complement strand
GAATTGCCGGAGCCATTGTCGAAGCCAGCGTTGCGCCTGCTTACTTGAGCCACTACCCAGATCTCAAAGCACAGATAATACCCAGCGACCAGCCAACAGGCAGTGCGATCGCCTTGCCTGAAAATTCGCCCCTTCGCCGCGATATCAATGCCGCGATCGCAGACCTCAAAGCCAGCGGCGAAATGGATCGGCTAGTTGAGAAGTGGTTCAGCTAAGGCGGCAACTCTCCGCCTACAACAGACCGAAAATTACCGATCAGGACGATTTTAGACAGCCTGGCAATTCTTATCTGTGCAGATCATCAACTACTGCTGATTTAGGGAATCTTGAATTTGGCACGACCTTTGTGGGCCGTCATTCCGCCATTCACTCTGCCAGTCATTCCCCCAGTTATCCCGGTTATGGTCTCTATCCTTTCGCCCAAAGCTAAAGCTCAGCCCGCTGCGCCAGCGGCAGCTCCGCTGGGCACTCCCAGGGCAGCTTCGCCATCCGCGTCAGTCTCTGCCACGCCTCAGCACAAGCCAGTTGCGCTGCATCCTGCCGTTCCGATCATTGCCCTCAGCCACGTCAGCAAAACCTACGCCAACGGCACGTCAGCGCTGCTAGATATCAACCTCACCTTAAACCGGGGTGGCTTTCTCTTTATCACTGGGCCATCGGGTGCGGGCAAATCCACCCTGCTCAAACTGCTCTACGGCCAGGAAAACCCAACTGAGGGTAGCGTTCATATCAATGGCCAGGAAATTACTCAGCTGCGGGGCGATCGCCTAGCCATGTTGCGCCGCCGCATTGGCGTCGTTTTTCAAGACTACAAGCTGATCCCGCGCCGCACCGTCGCCGAAAACGTCGCCTTCGTTCTCCACGCCCAGGGCTACAGCCGCAAAGAAATCAACCGCCGCCTACCCGTTGCTCTAAAAATGGTCGGCCTGCAAGATAAAGCCGATAGCTTTCCCACTCAGCTCTCCGGCGGCGAGCAGCAAAGAGCCAGTATCGCCCGCGCTGTCGTCGGCACCCCGCCCCTGCTCTTAGCCGATGAGCCCACCGGCAACCTCGATAGCGACAATGCCCGCCAGGTGATCAATATTTTGCGCAAGCTCAACGGCATCGGCATTTCGGTCGTCATCACCACCCACGACGAAGTCATGGTGCAACAGCTCAGCTACCCCATCGTGCAGATTCACAATAGTCGGCTACATACCCTGAGATAGTACTAGCGATCTTCTATCACGGTTCTGAGATGCCTACTGTTTTAAGAGAAGACGGGTTCAATATCCGGATCTACTTTAACGACCACTCACCACCACACGTTCATATACTGAAAGCAGGAGAAGAAGCCAAAATCAGTATTGAAGACGAAATCCCATACTTATTGTCAGATAGTGGGATGAAGCTAAGAGACCTCAAGCAAGCATTGAGTATTGTGGCAAAGCATCGGGCTAAACTATTGAAAGACTGGAGAGAGATTCATGAGTGAGCCAATCTTCGATGAAACAGCCCTGACTCAACAAATCGAGCGGGCGAGACAAGCTGCCGCACTAGCCAACGCGACTGAACCTAGAGCTACTATTGCTCACTATGATGCGTCAAATAAGCTAGTGGTTGTACAGCTTAAAAGCGGTGCTATTTTTAGTTTTCCACCAGCAATTACGCAGGGTTTGTCTAGCGCCAACGCAGAAGAGTTGGCCGCAGTTGAGATCACACCTTCTGGAGAAGGACTGCACTGGGAAGTACTGGATGCTGATTTGCATGTGCCTAGTTTGCTGGCTGGCATTTTCGGCAGTCGGTCTTGGATGGCTCAGCTGCGATCGCAGTGGCAGCAAGCTTCGTAAGTTATCAAGTTAGCCCAGGCGCTGGTTCTCGGCCTCATTACCCACAATAGACTTCATGCTCTCCAGGGCACCCGGAATGCTGCGCGGGTCGAGGAACATGACTTTGCTGCTCTCGCTCTCGCCAATCTGACGGCCCATCGCCAGATACTCTTGAGCCAAAATAAACTGCAAGGCTTCACGCGCATTGGGGTCGGTTTGAATTTTTTGAGCGAGCACTTCTACCGCCTCTGCAGTGGCCTGGGCACGCAACACCTGCTCTTGCCGATGAGCCTGAGCGCGCAGCACAATAGTTTTTTGCTCGGCTTCAACATCTAAGATGACGGATTTTTGGCGAGCTTCGGCGTCGAGGACGACCGATTCCGCCCGACCGCGCGCAGAGTTGATGGCCGCATCGCGTTCGCCTTCGGAAGTCAGTACGCTGGCTCGCTTTTTCCGCTCGGCAGTCATCTGCAATTCCATCGAGTCTTGCACCGCTTTAGAAGGGGCGATGTCGCGCAGCTCTACGCGGGTCACTTTCACCCCCCACGGATCGGTAGAAATATCTAGCTCACGCAGCAGCAGCTCGTTTATTTCGGCGCGGGCAGTGAAGGTTTCGTCGAGTTCGAGCTTGCCCATTTCAGAGCGAATCTGAGTGAGGATCAGGTTTACCATAGCCGATTGCAGGTTTTCTACCTTGTAATAGGCTTTCTCCAAATCGACAATGCGCCAATATACGACGGCGTCTACGCTGATAGAGACGTTATCGCGAGTGATGCACTGCTGCGGCGGTACATCGAGCACTTTTTCGCGGATGGTTTGCTTGTAAACCATGCGATCTATGAAGGGGACGGTAAAGTTGAGGCCGGGCTTAAGCTTTTTACCGTTATATCGGCCCAAGGTTTCGACTAGCGCTTCGTCGCTCTGGTTAATAATGCGAATGGAGTTAGCAGCAACGCCGCCACCGAGTGCCAGCATAATCAGTAGTGCAAAGGGATTCATGGGGATGTGTTCTCCTATTAATCGGCAGTCTTGGTCAATAGCAGTCTTGGCCGATGGGCAGTCTTAGCGGGTGAGAAAAGTGTGATGGCGGTAGAAAATGCGCCGAAAATTTTTACTGAAGGATATTTAAAGGAATCACGATCAGCGTGTTGCCTTTGCGCTCTACCACAAAAACCTCTTGGCCTGGGCCGATGAATGCTTGATCGTCATTACAGCGTGCCTGCCATGAGTTGCCCTCATAGATCACTCTGCCCACCTGCCCAGGCATAATGGCTGTTGTCGTTCTAGCTTCGGTGGCTTCTCGCAGGGTATGAGCGGTGCGGTTGGGAATGAACCGCTTAAGCGCCCATAAGATTAACGCTGAGAGCACTGCCCACAGCGCAATTTGGTAGTTTACGCTCGGCACTACTAGCGTTAGCAGCGCCACGATAAATGCACTTACCCCTAGCGCTGACTCAATAAAAGCGGTCGGCAGCAGCAGCTCCATCACGCAGAGCACTGCGCCAATTATCACCCATAGCAAGGCGGCATTCATAGATTATGAGTCCGGGCCGTATAGCCTAGCGGTAGTTGAGTCATCTTCTCTATAGCCTAATTCAGCGAGCTAGATAAGTGTTGACCTGCTAGAGATGGAAATTTGTGCCGTGCTCTGGTTCTTGCACGGGTTCTTATCTCTGGCGCATGGGGAATGGCTTCTATTTGTCTCAATCGGATCAAATTTATTTGCGCTCAATCCCTTTTCCCTTACCATTGACCTAAATTAACGGCAATCCCCCAGAGTCCTCCAATTTTATGAACGGCGAAGAGAGCAAATATCCCTTCAGACAATATGTTTGGGCCTTGGGCCATGGCACCCACAAAATTCCGCTGGGCGATCGCGTTGACAATCGCTATCAGGTGGTGGCCCCCTCCATCTGGCTAGATACCCAGCCAGAGCTACCGCCCAAAGTACCTGAACCGGCACCCGGCTTTGCCCTGCCCTATCTCAAAGCCTATCCCTACCAGCTCAATTTGCCTGGGATATATGGCATTTGCCATCAGGATTCGGGGGAAGCGGTGCTGCTGCTCAGCAATGTACCCGTCAATCACCAGGGCCAGCTGATGCCCGCGATTGGCAAAGCTTGGTCAGAAGCCTCCGCCTTTCGTCAGATCTATTGGCTGTGGCAGATGATTACGCTGTGGGAGCCGCTCAAAAGCTTTGGGGCCGCCGCCAGCCTGCTGAAAAAGAGCAATATCCGGGTCGAGGCGTGGCGAGT
>JBBSNR010000308.1:0-4087 GCA_038260635.1 Phormidesmidales cyanobacterium | reverse complement strand
GTCGCTGGTTGAGCGATTTTTCTGGCAGGCCACGGACCACCACCCCCACCGGCTGCCCCTCACCGTTGGTAATAGCCGTTGCCGCCAGCGTATAGCGATCGCCACTGGGCTGGGTAATCCGCTCACTGACCACATCTGGCGTTGCACGCATAGCCTCTGCCAACAGCTGCTGGCCGTCACCCTGGTCAACCGTCTGCTCAACACCCTCGGTTGCAGCCGGTTCTAGCGCTACCAGGGAAAAATCGCCGCCGCCGGCAACTCGGTAAATAGCGCTATAGCCGTTAGAGAACTGGGTCAGCGCGCCCGCGACCCCGGTCGATTGGCCGTCAATCACACTGCCGGTAGCCAGCGCCCCGATGACTTTGCCGGCTGCCGCCTGATCGGCTGGCTGGTCTGTCGCATCGTCCGAAAAAATGGGCGTTATCTGGTATCTCACCAGAACCGCTTCACCAGCATTTTCGGGCACCGGTATATCCAGCTGCTGAAGCTCTGATACCGGCACCAGGCTGGTAGCTGCCTGGCGCTGGCCCTGGCGCAGCGTATTGGAGACCAAATTATCTGGATCAAACAAACTGCCACGGCGATCGCCACTGCCGCTGACAATTACTTTCAAGTCTGGACCCACCAGGGTGGCATACTCCAGCTGACCGGTGCGCATTTCTGCCTGGAGGTCGTTGCGAGTCTGCCGTTGCAGATCGTCGTATACGCGGTCAATCTCAACGTAAGTTTCAGCAGCGGCTATCAGCACATCGCTGATAATCGGCCCCTCAGTGGCGTCATTATTCAGGTCGCGGGTGGTCACCGATAGCTCAGATCTGGTCTGGTCAAGCAGCTGGCGGCGGCCCATCGCTGAGAGCAACAGCAGACTAAGGCCAATTATCCCCACGGCTGAAAGCACCTTAGAGGCCAGCAGCCCCGTCAGCTGCTTGTCGGCCACAGGCAGATTGTAAAACCACTGCGATAGCCCGGAGCGACTGGTTGGGGGGGTCTGATTTTTTTCTGGCGCGTAGCGATCGCGTCCCTCGCTGTAGTGCCCACTGCGATCAGCCTGCTCGGTCAGCGGTGTGCTAGTCGCAGCAGGCGCTGCATCTGCCCCCAAATCAATAGCATCGTCGCTCGGGCCGGTGGGTTGGGGCGGACGAATATCAATTGTCATATCAGACTCACTTCAGAACGGGAAAAATGGAGAAAGTCAACCGGGTAGTACATAGATGTACAGCCTCTGGGACAGCAGACCAGGGCTAAAAACCAAATCGGCTCAGTTTTGTGAAAAATGGCCTGGAACTCGCTAAATGCACCCAGCTCATGCCTGTCAATTGCTCGCTAATTAACGGTTTTGAAAAACAGAAGATTGCAACACCGCTTCGGCATCTAGCACCAGCAAAACCTGGTCAGCGTGAACAGCGCACCCTCGCAAGTAGGGCAGCAAAATAGGGTTGGCCTGAGGTGGCGGCTTGAGCGCATTAGGCGGTATACGAACAATGCCGCCAATCTCATCGACCATCAGTCCCAATGAAGAGCCCGATTTGACAATCACCATGCTGTACTGCTGTCTGGGGCGATCTGGCACCGGCAGGCCCAGTAGTTTTACCAGGTCGGCCAGCCAGATGACGCGGCTGCGGCGGTTGATCAGCCCCAGCATACAGGCTGGCATATTGGGAATTGCCGTCACCTGAGCAGCGGGCAACACCGTGGCCTCCTCCACTGCTCTAGCCGCAAAAACAGCCGGGACACGAGGCGCTAGCTGAAACTTGAGATAGGCTTCACCCGCCAGCTGACGATCTGGCGTAGCAAGATTGGTTTTCACAGGCAATTGAGTACCCGCAGGCAGCGTAAAGAGCAATTAAAAGCAGAGAGAGTAAAAGCACCGCCACCTACAGAACGATTGTCGTCAATCGTGCAAGCTACCGTGTAAGCTTACGATCTCTTTCGGCAAAGCTTTTAAAATCAGCCCTGCTTAATAAGAGCTTTTCACGCCTCAGCCGCTGATCCCGGAATCAGCCTGCTGGCTTTATCTACGCTTCAAAGAAAATTGCTCGACAGCCGTCAAAAAACTATGTCTGTCTGCCTCAGTCGTGCGCGGCTAGACCACAGCGGCTAGACCAAAACTGTCTTGATAACTTGAATCAGCTGATCGCGGGTATAGGGCTTAGTCAAATAGGCGTTAGCGCCCTGGCGCATTCCCCACAGGCGGTCAATATCCTGCTTTTTAGAAGAGCAAATCACGACAGGCACCGCTTGAGTTTCTGGGATGCGCCTGAGCTTGCGGCACAGTTCAAACCCGCTGATGCCAGGCATCACTACGTCAGTCACGATTACATCGGGGGACTGGGCGATGGCCTTATCGAGCCCCTCACTGCCGGTAGCCGCGCCAATCACGCTGAAGCCTTCCTCTTGCAGGTAGTGACTCATCAGCTCCATTTCTGAAGGCCCATCTTCAACAACGAGTACAGTGGCCATTTTTGTCATAGTCATGTGAAACTATCCTCGATGGTTAACCTTCAGTGGGCAAATGCTTGAAAACTGTTTTCAACAGATCGCTTTGAGTAAACGGTTTCGCTAAGTAGCCTGATGCTCTAACCAATTTTGCTCTAGCCCGGTCGATTAAGCCAGTGTTGCCGGTCACCATGACAATCGGGGTGCGCTTGTAGCGAGGGTGCCGCCGCAGCAGTGCGCACAGCTCATAGCCATCGAGATTGGGCATGGTGATATCTAGCAAAATCAGGTCGGGCTTGCTGCGGACGATCTGCATCAGCGCTTTGACCGGGTCGTTAATGGCAACCACTGAGAGACTTTGACCCTCTAAAAACTTTTGGATGGCGTTGAGTACCGTTGGGCTGTCGTCAATACAGGCCACGGTATAGCTGGGGCGCTCCAGACTGGCCACTCCCAGCTGGCCATTGCTCCCAGCAGGCCCAGCCTCTAAATTGTTGAACTCACTGCCTGCTGCGGTGTTGGCGGCGGCGGTGGCAGGCTGACGGCTGACAGCGGGCTGTTTGCTGTTGCGCTGGCACCGCTCTACGATGGGCCGCAGATCCAGGCTGCAAAAAGTGGGAATGCCCTCGGTTTGGGCAGCAGGAATTAGCTCGTAGCTGCCTTCGCGCACGCTGAGGAAAGGCTCGATGACGAGAGTAGCGATCGCCTCAATCAGCTCACTCGCCTGCTGTTCGCTTAAGTATTGCTGCTCGACCAGCCAGCAGATCGCACGGTAGTCACCACTGACCACATGATCGACTTCATCCGTCTGCGCGAACAGCTGCTTTACCTGGTCGCGAACAGCTGCGGGCACCGGTTCGTCCAGCCTCTGTAGCTGTTGGTCTAAGCGATCAAAAGCAGCCGCAGAGCTAGTCGCAAAATTGAGCCGCCCCTGGCTAACTAGCAGCCGCCACTCTGCCGACTGCGCCGAGAGCTTGAGACAGCCACTGACCTGACGGCTG
Organism: Phormidesmidales cyanobacterium; assembly: GCA_038260635.1. Taxonomy (GTDB): domain Bacteria; phylum Cyanobacteriota; class Cyanobacteriia; order Phormidesmidales; family Phormidesmidaceae; genus Phormidesmis. Next base: position 650 of record JBBSNR010000308.1, on the reverse strand, counting down.
ATCAACTGGGCCAGCAAACTTAAAGGATGCAACTTGTGAGAGGTACTATAACTCATGCTTGAACGGCCATTTATTATCTGAAAATTTATGCCGGATTTTTGATGAAGCCTGGTCGCTAGGATGATAGGTTAAGTGACAGCATAGCCGCAACCGAACTATGCAGTATGTGCATCCAGATAACGCAGGTCTGCGTTGGGTATCGCGGGTGATTACTTTGGGTCAGCCTCAGGCTGGAGATTTTCTTCTGACGTTATCTCTAGGCTGGGCTGGGTGTCTTCTCGGGTCACCTCTTTCACCTCACTCACCTGAAAGACAAACCGAAACGGCTGTTTCATTCGGCGGGTGATGTAACTTTCTAGCAGATCCACTTGCCGGGGGGTGATTGGCAGGTTGGAGTTGACGACCATGCGCACTTCAGGTGGAGAAACTTGCCAATTGGTTTGGCTGCTCACCAGCTGTAGGTTTTTAAAGGTCTCGGTATCTTCGACTAGGGCGCGTTTGACGTTGGCTTCCAGCTGATTTTGGCGAATGAGCTGAATCAGGCTCAGGCCCAGCGGAAAGACCAGCAGACTGGTGAGCAAAACCACCGCTCCCAAGGGCCGACGGGCACGCCGAAACGGTGAGTATCCGGCGACCAAAAAGGCCACCAT
>JBBSNR010000307.1:0-4101 GCA_038260635.1 Phormidesmidales cyanobacterium | reverse complement strand
GGCAAAGCACTCGCAGTAATAAAGCAAGTAGGTCCAGTAAATTTTTTGCCACTGGTTGAAGTAGGGCGATCGCCACAACCGCCGCTGGTAAATGAGAGAAACCTCTAGCCAGCCGTGCGCCCAACGCTTGCGCTGAAACCAGAATGTTTTGAGAGAGGTGGGGGCTAGCTCAGTTGTAACAATACTGCGATCATGCAAGATCCTGTAGCCATTGAGCAGCGTTCTCATAGTCGCGTCAATGTCTTCTGTGAGTCGGCTCGGGTTGAACCGAATACGCCTGAGTACAGAGGTGCGCCAGTAGCCATTCGAGCCGCCAAAGATGCTCGAATCGGTGAGAAATGACTTAGCCGCGTGGCTGATACCGTAGAGCTGCTCAAATTCGAGCGCGACATTCATCGTCAGAAAATTTTCGCCATAGTTGCGAATAACGTTGCGTCCCTGAACCACATCATAGCCCTGCGCTAGCCAGTGCCACGCCCGCACAAAACAGTCCGATGCGGGATGGTGATCCGCATCTAATACACATGAAATCTCTCCTCTGGCAATATCTAGCGCCGCGTTGAGATTTTCAGCTTTAGACTGGCTGCCTTCGGCTCGCAACAGCTTCAGCTCAGGGTATTGATTAGCCAGCCTGCGCAGCTCAACTTCAATCAACAGATCAACCGGCGTGTTGTAAGCCAAGATGATTTCCAGTCCGCCAGCTGGCCGCTCAATGTGAAACAACAAATGCTGCACAGTTTCAACAATAATGTCTTGCTCATTAGGCAAATAAGCGGCCACCAAAAATGAACAAGCCGGTACAGGCGCAATCGGAGATGGGCACTCGGCACCCCGCACCCCCATCCAAGCCTTAACCCGGTTGAGCGCTGGTACTGATGAGCGACTCGCGCTACGACGATGGGTAGCATATCGGCGAAACAGCGCATTGCTAGACTCGACGATAATCATCACCGAGTTGAAAAGGAAAAAGGTCAGCACAATCACTCTCGGCGTGACCAGCGACCATCCGCTCACCAGCAAACAGGTATAAAAAGCAGCGGGTAACCCAATCAGCAGCCCATGCGTGAAAATGATCTTTTGAATCTCGATTGTTCCTTTTGCCATTACCTGTAGAGCTCCTGATTTCAGACGACGGTTTTGATGCCTGAATAGGCGCTGGTTCGAGCGGCTTTTGCTGGCTCAATGAGTCTTAGCGTGCTGGCACTGACCCACCGTGTCTGTTGTCCGTCAAAGATTTGACACAGGTAGGTTTCTCCTTCGTCGAGCAAGATCTCTACTTTTAGAACAGTCCAGTCTCGGCTGCGGTGATGCCCAACGCGATCGCCCACTGTCGGCATCCAGCTACTATCAATAGAGGGATGCAAGCTCAGCAGATGGTCGAGATCGCGCCACAGGTGCAAAATCATCCGCTGCATAAAAGGCCGGATAGCATCGGCCATCATCGCCAGGGCCAAAGTGCCCAGTACCATCAGCGGCAGAGAAAGCCAATACCGCCATAGACTCTCCTTTACCCACAGATTGATGGTCCGATCAATCACAAATCCATGGATCAAGAAATAGCTGTAGCTGTGCGGGCCTAGCCGCCGCATTACCGCTGAGAGAGAAGGTAGGAGAGTCAGCAGCGATCGCAAAAACACCGCTGCACACATGGCCAGCCCAACCGGTAGCAGCAGATCGCAGACAACCCACCCCGCCCGATAAAACTGAGCGGTGAACCCAGCTGCATATGTCAGCAGCCCCACCAAAATTAGTCGCTGAGGACGCCAGAACAGGGGCCCTCGGCGATCGCAATAGGCATCTGCCGCCGTCATCCCCACGACAAAAGTGCTCAGCTTCGCCAGAAAAGAGACAAAGGGCAGCCAGCCATTAGCAGTATCCACAATGGCGTAGGTCAAATGCCCACCAAAGTGATAGACGGCCTCGTAGCGATAGGCAACCGTAATCAGCAAACTGGCCCACAGCAAATTGCGATCGCCCCATCGCCTCAAAAGATACCAGAGCACTGGAGAAATCAGCGTAAAGCTGATGATTAGCGGAATAAACCACCAGGGGCCGCTCGTATTCAGCAGCGTTTTACCCTCAAAGTCAAAAAGCAGCGGGAATGTAGCCCCCGCAAACATGTCCCATGGCGCAGGCCGATAGCTGTCGGTCGCGACACCTACAATCCAAAGGACTGGGTAAGCTAGCCACGCCACCGTCCAAAACGGCCAGAGAATTCGCAGCAGGCGATGCCAGATGAATTCGCCTGCGCTGACAGTGCGATCCTTATTGCGCAGTGAAAGCACCAGAACAAAGCCCGCCATCAGCACAAATACGTCAACCGCTTGAAAGCCGAACCAGGTGGGCAGGGCAGCCGCTAGCGCCAGCCCATTTTGGCCCAAGCGATGGCTAGCGGCGGTAACCGCTGCCAGATTATTTCGCAGCCCGCTCGGCTGAGGGGTGTAGGCGTAGTCTGCGAACAATAGCTGAGCGTGATACAGCAAAATGCTAACCGCCGCCAATACTCGAATACCTTCTAGCCAACTGAGCTGCCGCCCTGAAGACCGCCCTGAAGACCGCTTTTCAGGCCGAGGAGAAGCGGAGAAACTTTGAGACATAGGAGGTGCTTAAATTTCTTTACATCTGCGTTTACATAACTTAAGAGCATCAAGCACAGCTACTTGGTAACAAATGAAACACTTAGCTAAGCAAGTCTGACTTGATACTCCGCACAGGGACACTTATATCAAAAGTTTAAAAAAATCAATCAAACTAGATGCCAGAACTTCATAGTGGCTCCTAAAACACATAAACATGCTAGGGATCTACACGCCCACTTGAGGACACATATCCGCCAGCAGGCAGCTGGCACACTGCGGATACTGCCCTTTACAAATCTGCTTACCAAACGGCATCAGTAGCCGGTTCGTCTCAATCCAATAGTCCTTTGGCAGCTTCTGTGCCAGCGCTTGGGTCGTTTTCTCAGGGGTCTTGGTCGCCACCACGCCCCAGCGATTCACCACTCGGTGCACGTGCACATCCACACTGATATAGGGCTGCTGGCAGGCAATGCCGAGCGCTAAATGAGCGCACTTTGGGCCGACGCCTTTGAAGCTGAGCATCACGGCCTGATCGCAGGGGAGTTCGCCGCTGTGGTTTTGGACAATGTCTTGAGCGATCGCCCAAATCTGCCCCGCCTTCCGCTCAGCAAACGTACTCCTGGCAATCAGCCGCTCAATTTCTGCTACCGACAGCTCACTCATCGCCTGCGGTGTATTGGCTTTAGCGAACAGCCGCCGCGACACCGGCAAGCTCACCTCATCGTAAGTCCGAATCGAAATCATGCAGGAAACCAGCTGCTCAAACGGCGAAGTGTAGCCCTCTTCGGCCAGCTGAAACATCGCCGCCCGAGGATACGCCTGCATAAACTGGCGCAAACGAATAAACGCAGTGTCAATATCAAAAGTGGAATCCATGGCTCTCTCAATTTAAGCAGAGCTAGCTTAAACAGATTCGCCAGCCCTAGCATCGCTCCTGGGTTAATCTTTTGGAGATCATTAGGGCATAGAAATGAGCCCGTTCAGAGGCGGCTAGTCCGACCAAAAGTCAAGTAAAATTTGCCCGAATTCAGCGAGCTAAACGCTGCCCACCTGGGCGCATCGTATGCTACATTTTATAAGCCGTAGATGGTCATGGGTCAGTGCCCGAGTGGTTAATGGGGGTGGACTGTAAATCCACTAGCTATGCTTACGCTGGTTCGAATCCAGCCTGGCCCACCATCTTGCGCACCCCTATAGACCGCGCACCCCTAGAGATAGGGTTGCAGGCAGGGAATTATTCACTAAAAATTGCCCATGTGGCTCAGTGGTAGAGCACACCCTTGGTAAGGGTGAGGTCACGAGTTCAATCCTCGTCATGGGCTTTTTCCATCATTCGACTACCTTCAGGCGGCCAGCAGTGAGCGCTTCGTAGAGCTGATTGATCAGCGCTTCATCGGTAGCACTGATGTTGCCGCTGGCAAACACCGACATCAAAAAAGCCTGATCGGTGCGCGTAATCTGGCGCGCCGCAAATATCTGGGCAATTCTCTTCTCAACAGACGGCATAGATTGATAGCGGCAG
>JBBSNR010000306.1:0-4125 GCA_038260635.1 Phormidesmidales cyanobacterium | reverse complement strand
CAAACTGCCCGTTAAATTGCCTGTTAAGTCACCCGTCAGACTGCCTAATGGGTTACCCGATAGAGGATCGTAGCGATCGCTGCATTTAGCCAGAAAGGAAAATCGATAGGCCAAGTAGCCTGCATCCTTAAGCTTTTCTAGTGCCGAGGCTGCATCTTGATAGTTAAAAAACAAACCCAACCCGAGCATAGAACGATCTGGATGATCAACGCCTTCAAAGTGTTGCTGAGTTGCAGCCGTGTTGTCGGTCATATTGTCGGTCGTACTGTCGGTCATGCTAATCAGTGTCATCGTCATTCTCCTTAATCTTTAGATGCTGCGTATCTGGCTGACAAACTGAAAAAGAACAGACTAAACAAAGCCTATTTTGCCAGCAAGATAACAACAGTTTTAGACAATTGAGTTTTGAGAGATTGAATTTTGAGAGAGCTTCCTGCTTGAGGTTGACGAGCACAGCCTAACGACCAAAAGTAAAGAAACCGATAAGGTCATCCAAAAGAGCTATCTGGAGCTATTCATTTTGGCTGTTTATTTAGGCTGATCTCTCAGCGGCAAACCGTTAACAATGCTCTGAAATGTTTGATATATAAGGCTTTGCCATAATACGCCTGAAGATATACTTTGGAGTGCTGAAGAATAGTCATGAGCTGTCTTACCGGTTTTTTTACTTTTGGTGACTAATCTAATGAACGTAGGCCGCAGACAGTTTCTGCGAGATCTTTCCACATTTAATGCGTTTACAGATTTGATGCACTCTCAGAAAAACCCATAGAAAAACCCAGGAGAAACCATGTCACTTTTTTCGTTCAAAGACTTCTACAGCGAATTTGGCACTCAAATGCGAGCTTGGAAAGGAGGCGACCTGACATCCTACGCGGTTTACACAGATGACCACCAAAAAGTCGGGTTGACTAGAGATCTTTTGGTCGATAAGAGTGGCAATTTCCGTTATTTGGTGATTGAAGCTTCCTTTGGCGATGCGATCAAAGCCGTCTTAGTGCCTATTGGTTTGGTGCGTTTTGACTACCGCCAAGGATATGTTTCTGTCGCGGGCTTGAGCGCTGATCGCTTGCAGCGAACGCCTGGCTATCAAAGCGGCGTTGAGCTTAACCGAGGATATGAGCAGCGAGTTCGAGATGCCTACCGTTCTATTGCTGCCTGCCGCGCCGGGCATACGTTTTTACAGCATCCCTACACGGTAGACGGTAGGTTTACGGGCGTTTCGTCTGGTTACACGCCCAGTGCAGCCCAGGATTATAGTCACAACCCTACTTTTTACGGCATGAGCGACCGCGACAATCAGCGCCCGCTCAAACGCTTAGAAAATCGTCTGGTCAGCCAAACTCATCGCTAGGGATGATCTCTTAAGCGCAGCTAAAATGCTTCGATGGTAGATAGCTCCTTAGAAAAGGCTAGAGGCAGGGCAAAGCCATGAAGCTCTTACTGGTAGAGGATGACGAGCGCATTGCCGATGCGCTCGCAGAAAGCTTAACCGACCAAAACTACGCCGTTGATGTCGTCTACGATGGTCAATCTGGCTGGGATTACGCAGTAGATAGCCCCTACGACTTGATTTTGCTCGATGTGATGCTGCCAGAAATCGACGGGGTAACGCTGTGCCGCCGCTTGCGAAATACTGGCCTGCAAACACCTATTTTGTTGCTGACGGCCAAAGACACGATTGGCGATCGCGTTCTAGGTCTCGACGCCGGGGCAGATGACTACCTGATCAAGCCCTTCGATTTGGAAGAGCTTTCTGCTCGCATTCGGGCATTGCTGCGGCGCAATGACACCACCAGCCCGCCCATTTTAGTCTGGGAACAGCTGCGGTTAGACCCCAGTCTTTGCAGCGTTAGCTACGGCCAGCAGCCGGTGGATCTGAGCCCGAAAGAATATAGCCTGCTAGAATTTTTTCTCAGGCACCCACAGCGAGTATTTAGCCGAGCGCAGATACTAGAGCATCTGTGGTCATTTGAGAGCCTGCCCGATGAAGCCACCGTCAAGGCCCACATCCGTGGACTGCGGCAAAAGCTAGTCGCCGTTGGCGCACCTAAGCACCTGATCGAAACCGTCTATGGCCTGGGCTACCGCCTTAAGCAGGAGGGATGATGTTTCAAGGACTGCGCCGACGACTGCTGCTCTATCAGCTTTCTGTGATGGCGATGATTCTGACAATATTTGCGTTGGGTGTTTACGCTTTGTTTAGCCGTAGCCTCTATCGTCAGCTAGATCAAAAGCTAATGACGCTAGCCCAAGCAGCAACGCCTTCTATGAAAGCAGTTAGCGCTACTGGAGAAAGCTACCTCAAAGATTTGGATGAGGTGCCCTGGCGAGACATTTTTAATCGCAACCGGCAGAGTTTGGAATGGTTTGACACGGAGGGCCATCGGCTGGCCTCACGAGGCGAAATTGAACTACAGACCCCGCTGCGCAGCGGGGCACAGACAATAGCTTCTGATCCACCTGTCAGAGCCTTTACCGTCTCGGTGTTTGAAGATCCGCCTGACGATGTGGGCTCGCCCAAGCTGAAGGGCTTCATTCGTGCTAGCCAGACGACTCAAGAGATTCAGGCATCGCAGCAACAGCTGCTGATCGGGATAGCTTTGGGCGGGGGTATCAGCTTTGTGCTGGTGGGCGCAGGCGGACTCTGGCTGACTCAGGTTTCTCTCCAGCCCATTGAGCGCAACTACAGGCAGCTGAAGCAGTTTACGGCTGACGCTTCTCACGAGCTGCGCGGCCCGATTACCGCCATCAAGACTTCAGTGGCTGTCATGCAAAAGCATCCCGAGCGCATTCACCCTAAAGATGAAAAGAAACTGCGGGCGATCGCCAGCGCCTCTAGTCAGCTTCAGTCGCTAACAGAAGACTTGCTGCTGCTGGCCCGCATGGACAGGGGTGATCGCAAGGGGGCGCGATCGCTTGCCGAATGCCAGTCAGTCTCGCTCAACTGCTGCTTACGAAAAGTAGTCGATTTCTACACCGATATGGCGCAGGCAAAAGGGCTATGCCTCCATTTGAAAGAACAGGCCATCATTTCTGTTCCTGGCAGTCCGACTCGGTACTACCAGCTCTTTTCAAACCTGGTGCAGAATGCTTTGCACTATACCCAAGCTGGTCAGGTAACGGTCAGCCTATCGCGCACTCAGCGCTATGCCCGAGTGCAGGTGGACGACACGGGCATTGGGATTGCTCCGGCTGATTTGCCCCATGTGTTCGACCGGTTCTGGCGGGCTGATAAAGCGCGGACCAGGCACGCTGGCGGTAGCGGGTTGGGGATGGCGATCGCCTATGCCATCACTCAGCAGCATCGCGGCAAAATCTGGGTCACCAGTCAACCTAGCGGGGGCAGCTGTTTTCACGTTTTGCTACCGCTTTTAGAAAGCACAATCGCGACCCAGCCCAGAGCGGCATCGGATTTACCGCCTGCATCCTAAAATCACAGGCTTAAACAACGCTACGAAGCTGGAGAATCCCCCGAATCTATCTCCAGGTAATGTCAGTCGGCTAAGAGAATAAAGCAGTCAGCTAGAATAGGATGCAAGTGCACGCTTAAAAAGTTCATCACGCTTTAACTGCCTTGCCATGGTTGCCTCTCCTCAATCTCAAAAAATGACTGCTCAAGAATATCTGGAGTGGGAGCCGCGCCAGGAGCTTCGCTATGAGTATTGCGATGGCAAAGTATTTGCCATGTCAGGCGGTACGAAAAATCATGACGAACTAGCGTTTAATTTGAGGCGATCGCTAATCGACCGCGTAGAGGAAGACGGCTGCAACATGAGCGGCTCGGATGTAAAGGTATTGGTTCAAGGCGGTCTCTCGTACCGCTATCCTGATTTGTCTGTTAGCTGCGACGAGAGAGACGAAGCCAATGACAGTCTCTACGAATTTCCCAAGCTCATTGTAGAAGTACTCTCTCCCAGTACTAAGGCAGTAGACCGAGAGGACAAGTTTCAAGAATATATCCAAATTCCGACGCTTGAAGAGTATGTGCTGATTAGCTCTCAGCGGATGCAGGTAGAGTGCTATCGCCGAGGGGAAGGGCGGATGTGGCTGTACTTTCCTTATAGAGCAGGCGAGAAGGTCTCTATTGCGAGCATGGGCGTTGAATTTCCTATCGAACAGCTT
>JBBSNR010000305.1:0-4140 GCA_038260635.1 Phormidesmidales cyanobacterium | reverse complement strand
CCAAACCCCAGCAAATCCATCGCGTATACCTGAGCGTGCTCTGCCAGCAGCGGCACCAATCGCCGAAATTCAAACAGGGAACTGTCAAACCCGTGCAGCAAAAGTACTGGGATTCCCTGGCCGCTGCAAATGTAGCTGGTAGCCACCGGACCGGCGGGCATCTGCACATTTGCCCATTGGATTTGCTGGGCGATCGCCACCGAATCCGCCTCACTCAGCCCCGCCGCTGCCTCAGGTAAAATCATCTGATCGACTACTCTCCCAGTCCCTGTATTTTCGCCGCACATCCACATAAAAGCTTGCCACAATCGCCAGCAGCATCCACCACAGCGTGCTTACCTGGGGGCGATACCAAATGGTGTCGAAAGTTCCCTGTATTAGCAGACCGACGATGGCAGCGATCGCGCCCATCAGCCAAAAAGCATCTGTTTGCCGCAGGTATCGCAACCGCCCTAACTGCGCCAAACCCTGCTGAAAGAGGACAATCAGCATCCAGCCAAATGACAATATGCCGAAAATGCCCGCTTCTACAGCCGTTTCAAAATAAATAGAGTAAGCACTCAGCGCCGTATAGTTAGGCCGCTGGTAAAGCGGATAGACCTGATTGAAGGCTTCGTTGCCGGGGCCAATGCCGATAATCGGTCTGGCCTTAATCATCTCAAACACCGCCGCGTATACATTCAGGCGAAAGTTGTTGCTGCTGTCGCCGCGCGGATCAAACATGCTCAGGACCCGCTCGCGCACCTGAGGTACCAGCAGTATGCTGGCCACGACGACCGCTACCGAACAGCCCAGCAGCAGAGGCAGCGCCCATCGCCGCCAAAACGCTGAGAAAGTAGGATTCCACCAAAACACCAGCAGCACGATGCTGACAAACGACATGGCGACAAAGCCCAGCCAGCCGCCTCGACTCAGGGTGAAGATTAAGCAGGCGCTGCTGGTCAGGTACATCACCAGCGCCAGCAGTTTGGGCAACCACTTGGGCCAGGCAAACACGGCCATGGCGCTAAAGCTGACGGCGGGCATCAGGTAGCCTGCCAGTAAGTTGGGGTTTTTGAGATAGCTGTACACCCGCGTTACGCCGACCATGTTGGACTCAGGGTCTACCCAGGTGGCCAGCGCCTCTGCGCCAAAAAACCACTGTCTGAGGCCATAGACCGACACGATCAGCGCCGTCAGTAAATAGACTAAAATCAGCCCCGACCGCAGCTCTTTAATTCGGAGAATGCGGGCTAGCAGCATAAACAGCAGTACGTTGAGCGTCAGCTTAGCCAGCCCTACGAGCGCCGCCATTTTTACGGGCGATAGGGCGGTGGCAATCAGCATGACCCCCCAGTAGAGCATGACGACTATGTGCAAAGGGGTGAGCCAGCCTTCGGCGCGATCGCTCACCGTCAGCAGTAGCCAAAACCCAGCCGCAGCCACCATCAGCCAGCCAATTAACGCGGTTGAAACATAAGGCGCTAGGGCAATGGTGGCGGCGGCAAATACCCAGGCAATGCCGTCGCCCCAGGTCAGTAGCCAGCTGCCCTGCCGCCAGCTGCGCAGCGGCGAAAGCAACCGATGTAAAAGGCTCACCTCTCGCCACTGGTGAAAAGCAAAGCGGTCCAGGGTGAGACCCGAGGCGATCGGTCGCGTCACCCGCCGAAAAGTTGCGCCAAACATACGCTTCGATTTATAAAGGCTCGTGTATCCTATCAAAGTCTTGTGACCTGATAGCTGATATCTGACCTACGGTTTACTCTATAGCCCGCTAGAAGGTTTAGAGTGAGAGGAGTTCTTCTAGCGGGATCGGCAGATGGCGGTAGCAACCCGGTTGAAAATTGGTGAAGTCTCCAAGCAGACCGATATTGCGGTGGGGGCTTTGCGCTACTACGAAAGCTTGGGGTTGCTCGACTCTGAGCGCGGGCAAAATGGCTATCGCTATTACGCTCCGGCAGCAGTGCAGCAAGTGAAGTTTATCCGTAAGGCTCAGGCGCTGGGCTTTTCTCTAGAAGAGATTGGCGAGGTGCTGAGCGTGCATCAGCGCGGAGATGTGCCCTGTGAATTTGTGCGATCGCTCCTGCAAGACAAAATTGAGCAGCTCGACAGCCAAATTCAGCAAATGAGGGCGTTCAAAGGTGAGCTAGAAGACTATCGCGACCAGTGGGCAACCACCCATCCTCGGCCTGAGCCAGGGGATATTTGTCCGCTGATTGAGACAGTGTCGTTAGCAAAACCAGCCTAATAGACGCCCGTTTGCTAAGTATTTTGCTAAATATTGGGCGCGAAGAAATCCAATACTGCCAGCAGAGCACCGCCGACGATTAGCAAGCAGGCGAACCCCACTGACCAGCTGGCTTCAGCTAGGCCACAGGCGATCAGGAGCACAGTGGACAGGAGCGGGGCGGTGTAGGAGAGAGTGCCTAAAATCTTGATATTGCCGTGTTTGACGCCGTAATCCCAGGTAAAAAAGGCCAGCCCAACCGGGCCTAGCCCCAGTCCTAAAACGGCCATCCATGCCCAGCCGACTGGCCAGACGGTCGGTTCGAAGGCGAGATGACACAGCCAGGCGAGCAGGGCGGTGACGCCGCAAAAGCCGCCGACCGCATGGGTCGGAATCGCTCCCAGTCGGCGGGACAGCAGTGAATAGGCTGACCAGGTGAGGGCGCAGACCAGGGCAGCTAAATAGCCTGTGGTGTAGCGGGCGTCGAAGCTGAGCGCTTGGCCTTTGGTCACCAGGAGCATGACGCCTGCGAATCCGGCGATCGCCCCCACCCCATGAAACCACCGCAGCCGTTCGCCGGGCAGCAGCGCCGAAAAAAAGACAATCAGCAGCGGCCATAAATAGGCGATCAGGCTAGCTTCTACGGCGGGCGCATTTTGCAAGGCGATGAAGTAGAAGAGATGGTAGCCAAATAAGCCGATGACGCCCAGCCCCCAGACGGCTTTGGGCAGCTTGAGGTACTGGATAGGATTGCCGCCTGCTCGCAGCCAGACGATGACACCGATGAGGAAGGCGATCGTAAATGACATGGCCGTTAGCTGGAAAGGCGGAACAGCCCCACTCAGCTCAGTCAGCAGCGCTAGCGTCGCCCACATTAAAATGGCCGTTGACCCGATCAGGGTGGGCCGCCTGTTGCTTGAAGCCGGTGATACCATAGCTGCTCTCTGCCGCTGATCGTCAGTGTTGGCCATCGGTGCTGGTCATAAGTTCCACAAAACGGCGGTCATGATAATTGCCAGGGTAAAAGCAAAAAGCAAGGCATATTCGATCTTGCGGTTAACGGCTCCAATCGCCAAGCTAGCGGCAGCCACCAGTAAAAAAAGGCCAATGTAAATGGCCATATCGCTCCCCTGGCTAATCAAGGGGTCGCTTTGCTCAGGGCTTTGAGTCTGAGCAATCTGGCTGAGTGGGACCAACGGGAGGAGTCGTGGGAGGAGCGCACTGAGAAGGAGAGGGATCATGCTGGCCTGGATCTGATTGAGAGCGTATCAGTATCAGAACGGTATGATGATTACCGTATATCAGGGAGGCGGTAGATTTTGGGCTGGAAGTCAGTCCGTTCTACCGTCTTTTTAAAGGCTGTAAAGTTGGGAGACCGATGGGGCATTTGCTAATTTGGCGACAGCTACAGCCTATAGCGCTGTCACTCGGGTTTCACCTGCAAGAAGAGCCGATTGGCACATTTGCTGTGCTGCTTGCGGTGACGCTAATTGTGCCTCCTATTTTTGAACGGCTGCGGCTGCCGGGCGTGTTAGGGCTGCTGGCAATGGGCGTGGCGCTGGGGCCAAACAGCTTGGGCGTGCTGTCGGCAGAGTCGCCCGTAGTCGAGCTGCTAGCGGATGTCGGCCTGCTCTATTTGATGTTTGTCGCTGGGCTAGAGATTGACTTAAAGCAGCTGCGCCAGGTGAAATATCGGGCGGCAGGCTTTGGCGGCTTGACCTTTACGCTGCCCCTCATCACGGGGATCGCTATTGGGCGGTGGTTTGGCTTTGATTGGAATGGGGCGGTTTTAATGGGGTCTCTCTTAGCTTCGCATAGTCTGATGACTTATCCGGTGGTGAGACGGCTGGGCGTGGTCGCCAATGAAGCGGTGACGGTGACGATTGGCGCGACGATCTGCACGGATATTGGGGCGCTGATTATTCTGGCCGTCT
>JBBSNR010000304.1:0-4190 GCA_038260635.1 Phormidesmidales cyanobacterium | reverse complement strand
AGAGGAGCCCGCTCAGCCACAGAGATCTATAGATTCTGAAGAGCTAACCGATGACCGGCCCGACGACCGACGATCTGATGCGGGCGATGAGCTAGGAAGTAGTGATCTATACTCGGATGCTCCCAGCTTGGTTGAGACGTTAGAGGTGGATGCTGCCGCTGAGTTACCAGCGCTCACGCCCGCTGACCAAGCTGACTCTGTAGAGCAACCTGTAGAACCCGGTGCGATCGCTCCTTATGCCGAGCCCTTGGTCGGTCCGCTATCCGCTCTGCCTGCCGCAGTAGAGTCTGAGGCCTCGGTACCACCCGCTACCGGCCAGAATTAAAGATAAGCCAGTGACCTGACAGCAGCCATCGACAAACAATTCAAATTAACGGGGTACTCTAATTTCAGCATCGGCTACATGCCATGTGCGTATACTTAGAACATCTCGTTAATTTTATACCTATTATTTTGAGTAGACGTGAGCTTTTATCGCGATCGCCTCACAGCGTCACTCTGTTTTCATCCTCTTCTTTTAAAAACGAATCAGACGCCTTGGCCCTAAGCACACATAAACTGGAAAAAAAGTGTCACAGTGTCAGTCCCATTACTGTCTGATGTTCATTTCTTAGTTCAGTGCTATCTCTGATCATGATCTTGAAACTTCAGTATAAATTCTTCAGGATCATCGTCACCGAAGTTAGTAGTTATGAACAGTCAGAGTAGAGCAAAGCTACCGCTTGGACGCTCTGGCTTCGTCATTCATATGAGACATGAAAAAAATGGGAAGGGCAGGTAAAGCATTAAAGAGTGTTCTCCAGCAGTACGGCATTAGCCAAAATCGGCTGGCTGTCACGATGGGGGTTGCTCGCTCCACAGTCAATCAGTGGGTAAACGAAGTCAGCGACCCCCTGGCTGACTCTATTCCTGATATCATCACCGCGCTAGATACGTTAGAACCTTCGGCTGCGCAGATCTTTTTGCAGATGTACATTCAGCGAAATGTCAGCCACCACAGCAGTTAGCGGCAAGAACCCAAGCTGATAAAACCCGGCTGCTGTTTTAAAAAGTCCAGCGGGGTTAGGGCAGCCAGTCTGGGCGACGTCCTGCTAGCTCTAGCGCTGTTGGGGGCAAAGCAATCGGCTCTCCGCTCAGCCGCTCTTCTAGGGTGCTAAATAGCGGCAGCAGCCAAAGTCGATTGGTAGCCTCACCCGTATCTTCGCTCAAGCTGGCGGCTTGAGGATCATTCACCAGGGCTTCATCAAATAAAACTGCCAGTCCATCGGGCGAGAGGCTAACTGTGATCTCCGGCTGAGGGGGCATTTCCAGCAGCTTTTGCTCTCTGCCTGTTTTCACATTGACTGCCGTTAGATAGGGCATGACCTGGTATTCGTCCTCTGCGCCATCGTCTACTGTTATCAGCCGGTTGATCAAGCAGTAGAGAAGGATGTTGTCCTCGTCAAACTGAGCGCTGAGAATAGAGCCATCGGTTTGTAGCAGCTGTTTTTCTTCGCCCTGGCTAGAAACCCAGAACAGCGATTGGGTAAACTGCTTCTCCGGGTCGTCCTGGTTAAAGTTGACCAGGGCCGCAGCGCTGCCATCGCTGGCAATATCTAAGGTAAGCCCATATTCTGGCAAAAAGTCGAGCAGTTCATCTGACGGTTTATCCGTCTGAGCGGCTTCTGGTGCAAGGTCAATGACCGCTGTCCCTTGCCCTTGCTGTAGCAGTAGCGAAAGGCTGTCTGGGGCGATCTTAAAGTCTCCGCCGGGCTCCGTTTTAAGCTGGCGAGGAGGCTCTCCATTCATCAGTACCCAGGGGCCAAAGTCCGCTGGGTTACTTTGACTCACTCGCTGTACTACGATGACTTCGCCGTCGGGTGAAAGGTCAAACTTTAGATTTTGGTAGTCTTTGTTGTCGAGTATGAGCTGAATGGCACCCGCTGCCGCTAGTTGGGTTTTGTGGTGCCATATCTGCCAGCGCGGAGCTGCCGTTTTTTCTGCTAGGCCAGTGGAGACGCTGTAGATCTGAGGGGATGATTCGCTCTTGGCCCGATCTGCGGTGTTAATAGCCGAAAAGAGGATGCGATCGCGCCCTGGATAAGACTTAAAGTCCATCACCATCTGCCCTTCAGGGGTCAGCAGCGTTTTTTCCTTGCGAGTCAAGTTAAACAGGATTAGCCGTCCCTGCTCTTCCCCTTCAGCGCCAATATAGGCAAATACCCGATCACGGGTCTGAAACTCGCTGGTAAAGGGTTCAAACCCTACCTGCCCGCTCAGCGCGGTTGCCGCTGGCAAAGAAATTTGGTAGCTTTCGCCGTAGGGCGCAGGCACTGCCAGGGTGTAGGCCATTCGTCTGCCGGCCCAGCTAAATTTGCCCTCTAGCGCTGGCTCTATCCGCAGATTTTGCTCGACGCTCTGAGCATCCATCGGCTGGGTGAAGGTCATCAAAAACGCGACATCTTCGGCGGTGACGGGCTGATCTTGCCAGGAAAAGGTCCGCACTCGCGGCAGCGCCTGAGCGCCGAGCAGCAGCATGGCAGCAATCACCAGCCCGAGCAGTAGCATGGCCACCGGCGCGACCCGATCAAGTGGCTGTTTTCGACGTGACTGGGACCGTAACTGAGACATAGGAGGAAAGGGGTAAGCCTTAATGCTGGTCTAGTACTGGTAAGGATTTTTGGGCTCTTCTATCGTTTCGATAGCGGTGGGCGCGATCGCTATCTGTCGCCGCCCATTGAGGGTTTCTGTCGTCATCTGGCCCCTGACCTCTAGCCAGCTATCTACCGGATACGATTCGCCAGCGGGCAGCTGGACCGGCAGCCCGACCGGATAGGCATCAGCGGCGCAGCAGGTAAGCACAAACCGCGATACCATCAGGTGCTCTTCCCCCCATTCCTCGGGATTGATCACAAAGCCCTTTACCGACACCGCTTCCCCTTCGTAGGCATCGGGCTCCGGATAGACATTAATCAGCCGAATCCAGTCAATAATCGTACGCTCTTCAGGGGCCGCAGCTCGCACAAACCGCCGTGGCTGAGCGCGCGTTAGGGTAATGCTTTCTGAGACGCCTCGCTGAATTGCCGTCTGACTGGCAAAAGCCTGAGGCGTATAGATTAAGCCAAAGACGGCGACGCCGAGTACCAGGGCGCTGCTGATACTCGCTGGCAGCAACGTCATATGGCCTTGATCTTGACTAGCGCCATTCGCTGCTTTAGTCTGCTTCCCAAACAGCTCAGTCCCGATCTTTAGGGCTTTAGAGGCTGCTAGCAGCAATAGGACAATCGCCGCCAGGTTAGAAAGCCAGGCGTAGTCAGGATGCAGCAGCAGCAGCAGCTTGCCGCCCAGCCAGTAGCGAAACAGCATAGCGCTCCATGCCCCCCAAGCAAGCACGTCCAGCAGGTCTCGCCAGGGCAGTCGGAGCCGGGACCGGGCGGTAGTAGAGGCAGTAGAACGGGGCGATCGCACAGCAGTTAACCAATATACAGATTGACAAACAGCGCCGCCGCAAAGCTCATCAGAGCAGCCAGCGCAAACAGATAAAATACCGCTCGCCCTTTAAAGACCGTCAGCAGCAGACCAATATTTTTCAGGTCGATCATCGGGCCAAAAATTAGAAAGGCCAGCAGTGAGCCAGTCGTAAAAGTGGCCGCAAACGACAGGGCAAAAAATGAGTCTACCGTTGAGCAAATAGAGACGACCGCCGCCAGCAGCATCATGGCCAAAATTGACGACACCATGCCCTGCCCCAGGCTCAAAATCAGCTCACGCGGTACCGCTACCTGTACCGTTGCGGCGATCGCACTGCCCAGCACCAGCACGGCACCCAGCTCGCGCAGCTCGCGCACCATATTGTCGATCGCCATCTCTAGCTTGCTGCCCAGCGATTGCTCTACCACTGGATTGGCCACCAAACGCTGAGCGGCAGGCGTATCTAGCTGTAGCGCGCCGCCCGCCGTTTGTAAAAACGTGCCTCCCTGTAGTAAGGCCGATGGCTCTAAAGACTGACGCCCTAAAAATCTACTAGAAGAAGGCTGGTCACGAAA
This sequence comes from Phormidesmidales cyanobacterium, assembly GCA_038260635.1. Lineage (GTDB taxonomy): Bacteria > Cyanobacteriota > Cyanobacteriia > Phormidesmidales > Phormidesmidaceae > Phormidesmis. The sequence continues at coordinate 165 of JBBSNR010000304.1, read as the reverse complement.
CCGGCTACGAGCCACAGCGTCTTGCAAAAATGGGCCAATATCAGACTGTTGGCTAAACACCCACGCCACCGTCGTCGCAATCAGCAGCGTAAAGCCCACCCGCATCAGCACAATCTCTGGCTGCCCGCGAAAGGCCACCCACGTCGCCCAAAACACCACCGGGTT
>JBBSNR010000303.1:0-4193 GCA_038260635.1 Phormidesmidales cyanobacterium | reverse complement strand
GGCGTATTGTTCAGAAAAGCGCTCGCTGCCATGACCGGCAGCATCAGGCGAACTAAAGCTCTGTTAGGCGTTTTGGGCATCCCTAACACCTGCTGCGACACCCACTGCAAGGCCCCTGTTTGCTGTAGCCCGGTGACCACAATGTAGAGCACGCCTACGGTGATCATGCCCGAGTTGCTGAAGCCAGACAGCGCCGCTTTTTCATCTAAAACGCCGCTCAAAAAGAGGACAGCGGCTGCCCCGAGAAACACGATCTCGGCGGGTAGCGCGGTCAGGGCGTTGCCTAAAAAGGCGGCAATAGTGACGGCGATCGCCAACCACCCCTGCCAGGACAGCGAACCAGCAAAGCCTCCAGACACAGGAAAGGCAGCACCCAGGCTCAATATCAAACCGATGCCGATCAGACTGCACAAGACCAACCATCGCTGAACCCGATATCGTCGCTGAAAAAGAGACAGGCGCATGTGAACTTCCTAAAAGCTAAAGTGCCAAAGGCTAAATTGAACTTTGCGTTTTCAAAATTCTATATTAGTAGCGTGAAAACGAATCGTAAATGTTTTAAAATTCATTCTCAGTTTATGTCTACTTACCCTGAGCCACATGACAGAATATAGGAAGTGAAAGCCTTGCAGGAGAAGTCAATATGGCTAAACAGACCGTGCAGGCTCCTTCCTCGCCCGATTGGATTGCGGACCTGGCCCAGACAAATTTTTTATTTCGGGGGCTCGATGCCGATCAGCTGTCTCAATATCTAAAGCCGGAGGACTGCTCCCTCGAAAAGCTTTACTCCAGTCGGCCCATCTATACGGCTTACCTGCCAGATGCCCCGCTCGATCACCTCTATGCCATTGTCAGCGGCGGCCCGGTGATCGCTCGGAGCGCTCCTTTAGATCGGGTGATTGCCCTCACTTATCCGGGCGGCTGCTTTGGCATGTTAAATCTAGACGTTAGCTACGGGCAGGTCTATCACGGATTTCCCAGCCTGGTAGAGGCTTATAAAACGACCGACGTGGTTAAAATTCCCCGATCTACTGTGCAAGCGCTCTATCAAAACAGCCCAGAATTTCAGGCCCGGTATAGTCTGCTGTTTGAGCTGCGTGACAAGTTTCAGTATCACCTGCTCAATTGCAGCACCTACCCGCCTCAGGCCGTTGCTGCGCTGCTCAGGGCGTTGGTTTATCAGGAGCGATCGCTCGGCAACCAGCCCGAAAACGACGGCACCTTCAATTTTGACCTACCCATAGACATCATCGCTAGGGCCTCTCAGCTCAACCATCGCACCGTAGAGCAAGTGCTCAAGGGCATGGTAAAAGTAGGGCTGCTCAAGGCCAATCCCAAATCTGAAGCCGCGACAGATTTTGTTCAAGTCTGCGATCCAGAAGGCATGAAGGCGGTCTATGGTGCGACTAGAGATAAGGTGAGCTGGTGGCCACTACGCTGATTTTTTCGACTATTTCGGTCCGATAGGAGACCTCAAGCTTACGAAACATTCTCTTGAGAGCTTCTTAACGGAATTTTCTGTGATCCAACGCCCGACTCCAATTTCAGCGTTTCCTAGAAAGCCCTATCTGTTGTGTAAGTCAGATATTCAGGATTTATGAAGCGCTGCGGCTGATGACTCTATCACGCCCACATTTCTAAATGCGAAAGTGCTAGATAACACACCGTCTCTACAGGCTTACGCGATAAAAGCTTCGCACTATAATCATCAAAGCATCAGGCAGTGACAGCAGTGGATAGGATTAATCAACAGCTTGAAACCTTGGAGGTAAAACTGACATGACTATCTCCGCGATCAAACTACCGATGGCAGAAATTGCTGAGTTTTGTCACAAGCGGCAAGTCACCGAGTTTGCCCTATTCGGCTCTGTCCTGCGCAGAGACTTCCGCCCCGACAGCGATATTGATGTAATGGTGGAATTTCACCCAGAAGCCCACCCCACGTTTAGCACGCTAGACAAAATGGAAGCCGAGCTAAAAACTATCTTTGATCGAGAGGTTGACCTGATTACTCGTCAGGGAATTGAAACCAGCCGCAACTACCTACGTCGCCAAGAAATCCTTTCCTCCGTCCAGGTGATTTATGCAACGGGATCTTCAATTTCTGCTTGATATGCTGCAATCCGCAGAGCTGATCATGACCTACACGGTTCAATGCTCAAAGGATGAGTTTGTTGCAGATGTGCAGCTTCAAGATTCAGTGATTCGACGGCTCTTGGTGATTGCCGAAGCCGCCAGACGAGTTTCCGAAGCAACCCGGCAGACCTTATCCGACGTCTCCTGGCAGGAAATCAACGGTATGCGAAATCGGCTAGTGCATGACTATGATGACGTCAACCTCAGCATCGTTTGGGATGTAGTGCAAGCGGAGATACCACCTCTGATTGAGGAGTTAAAATCGCAAATCCCTCCCGAACACTGAAGGTAGTGAAGCGGAGGTAGCGATTTTCATTTTTTTAATGCTGCTATTCAGTGAAGGTGGGCGATCGCGGCGGCACAACCAGTCATTGCAAAGGCGAAATTTATAGATAGTTGGCAAATATGCCAAAGTTGTGGGCTGCCGCTGGACAGGCTCTGATCATTGAAAGCCTAGAGTTGCCAACGATGCTTTTCGCAACCGGCTGAATCGCCTGACGGATGCGCTGCCAGAGGTCAAATTGGTCAGCTGGTCAGGCTAGCCTGAGGGTTGGTTCTGCTGCGACCTCCGATATCCCCTATATTTAAATGAGTAGCTCAATTTCAGTTAGATAGGCTTTTGCCTCCGACTGCAATCGATTTGCTCACTGCGCCCGAATCCTCATTCTCCTTGAAGCCCATGTCAAAAACTTTTGGCTGGTTTCGTCAGCTGCTGTATTTGCTGGCGATCGCCCTACTCTCAACCCAGCTAGTGGCTGCCCCCGCGCTTGCCACCGGCATCTACAGTATGCCGCAAACCGCCAGCAGCGATACCTGGATACTGGACGACGCCGCTCAGGTCTCCCGGCTCAACGAAGGCAAGATTGCCGATGCTCTGAGCACGCTAGCCCAGCAGACCGGTAACGAAGTTCGCTTTGTCACCATCCACCGGCTAGACTACGGCGAAACCGCCCAGTCATTTGCCGACCAGCTACTGGAGAAATGGTTCCCCACGCCCGCAGCTCAGGCCAACGAAACCCTGATTGTGCTAGACGATTTGACCAATACGATTGGCATTAGCGTCGGCGAGAAAACGGCTGAAGTATTAACCGATGAGACCGCTCAAAGCATCACTGACGAGACGATGAAAATCCCCTTGCTGCAAGGCAATCAGTACAATCAATCGTTTTTAGATGCGACCGACCGCCTGGTTGCGGTGATTTCAGGTGAGCCAGATCCGGGCCCGCCCGCATACGACGACACCTTAGATGTTGACAGAAGCTACGCCACCGCTGAAGAAACTGAGGCCACTCGCGGTTCGTCTACTATCGTGGTCGTCGTGCTGCTGATTGCGGCTACTGCCATTCCTATGGCGACCTATTACTGGTATGTGTCGGCAGGCGGCTAATCCGCTAGTTTATCCACTAGGCTAGAGGCGTGGGGGGCTGCGAAAGGTTACCCTAACAAAACTGCCGCACATAGCATGATTGAATGACGAACGCTGCGCCAATGGACTGGTTGAATCGACTGCCGCGCTGGATGATGTGGGGCCTGGCTTTGCCTATTCTGGCGCTGAATGGTTGGGTGGCACTGCAAATTTTTGCCTATTTTCGCTCGCAGCTAACGATTTTTTTGACGGCGACGCTGCTGTCTTTTATTCTCAACTACCCGGTGCAGTGGCTGTCGCGGTTTCGGCTGCGGCGATCGCTGGCTATTTTACTCGTCCTCCTGATTTCGATTTCGGTGCTGGGCGTGCTGGGCGTACTCTTAGTGCCGCCGCTAGTAGAGCAGATCAATGAGCTAACCGGCAGACTGCCCTCCTGGCTGGACTCGGGCATGTCTCAGATGAATGCTTTGCAGACCTGGGCCGTCAGCCTCAACCTGCCGATAGACCTGGCGAGTCTAGCCGTTCAGCTTCAGACCAAGCTGACGACGCAGCTTCAGAGCGTGAGCGCGAGTGTTTTGGGGCTACTGCCCGATGCCATTGGCAGCGTGGTAGATCTGGGCCTGACGGTGGTGCTGACTTTTTATCTGCTGCTGCATGGCGATCGCCTGTGGGACGGCATTTTTCAGTGGCT
>JBBSNR010000302.1:0-4206 GCA_038260635.1 Phormidesmidales cyanobacterium | reverse complement strand
GGTAGTGCTCTAGGTGACTTGCGTGGTCAGGCCCAAAAGCTAGTCGATGAGCTGGTAGAGCGCGGCGAGATTACCGCAGAAGAAGCCCAAAAAATGATGAACGATATGGTGGAACGGGCACAGGCTAGCGCTGAGGCTACCAGCCCACCCTCCCAGCCAGACGTTCCTCGCCAGATTCAAATTTCAGACGACAGTGAGTCGCTGACAGAAGAGGAGCGCCAGGCCGAAGCGATGCGCCGCGAGGTAGAGGCCCTGCGCCGTGAACTCAAAAAGCTTAAGTAAAGCCTCCCGCCGCTCTTTGTTAGCGCATTTAGATATGACCAGCGCTGGACAGGAATTGATGTTCAAATATATTTCATAGGAATCACAGCCATGGACGAATGGTTGAAACAGCTCCAAACAACTTTAGATGAAGCCGCACAGAGTTCTGGTGAATGGTTAACGGAATTTTCTCAGCAGGCGGATCAGGCGATTGAGCAGTGGGTAGATAGCTCCCTAGAGGTGGCGAAAGAAATTGACCAGGCGATCGCCCCGGCCATAGAGCAATTGGGTAACCAGGTAGACAGCGCTCTAGACGGCAGCCTGGTTTTCTTTGATGAGCAGATAGCGCCCTGGTTAGAAGAGACCACCGCTCCACTGACCCATACCGTTAACCCGTGGCTGCAAAATCACCCGACCTGCGTAGGCTGTCGCCACTATCATGGCGCTGCATACGGAGAAGAAATGCTGGTGTGCGGGATGCATCCCTACGGTCCTGAGGCTGAGACCTGCCCCGACTGGGAATCGGTATGGCCAACCGATTCAGAAGAGGCTTGAAGGATAGCGCTAATGCCTGACTTTTGAGATTAGATTTCTTTTAGGCGATAGAAATGCCCTACCGGCCCCTGGCCCTGGCCAATCGATAGAGAGTGATGTAGTGCTTGAGTAACGTAGTCTTTGGCGGCGCTGACGGCTGCTAGGGGGCTCAGGTCTTTGGCCAGGTTTGCTGCGATCGCACTAGAAAGCGTACAGCCTGTGCCGTGAGTATTGGGCGTATCGACCTGCTCAGTGGTCAGTACCGTCATCTGCTCGCCATCAAACCAGACATCGACGCCGCGCAGTTCGCCACTGAAGCCGCCGCCTTTGACGACGACAGCGGCTGGCCCCAGTGCCTGAATAATTTTCGCTGCGGTCTGCATGTCTGCCAGCGTGACAATTTCCATACTCGCTAAAATCTGAGCCTCGTAGCGGTTAGGCGTGAGGACGGTGGCTAACGGCAGCAGGCGATCGCGTAGCGCTGCGATCGCGCCGTCGTCGATCAGCTTGTCTCCGGTGCGCGACACCATTACCGGATCGACAACTAGCTTTGCAATCGGCTGCGCCTTCAAATGGTCGGCGACCGCTTCAATGATGGCCTGGTTGAGCAACATGCCTGTTTTAGCCGCTTGCACACCAATATCACCAGTCACCGCTTCAATCTGCGCGATCACCGCCGCTGGCGGCAGGGCATCTACTCGGGTGACGCCAAGGGTATTTTGCGCCGTCACACAGGTGAGCGCACAGGTGCCATGCACCTGATGAAACGAAAAGGTGCGCAGATCTGCCTGAATGCCCGCCCCGCCGCCGCTATCAGAGCCCGCAATGGTAAGCGCCACTGGCACTGCTACAGACTCAGCAAAATTAGGCATGGCCCACCCTAACGGTTGCGCCGACGCTGCAAGAATTCAGGAATATCCAGATTGGGAGAAATTACCGGCTGATTACTAGCATCGTCTCCTCGGTCACCAGCGGCACCGCCAGGCGAATCAAACAGGCTGCTGGGTGTGCGAGTCATCGGGGTCACGCGGCTGCTGTTCATAGAGGGAATGCTGCGGTTTTCAGCGCTAAAGCCAGTGGCGATGACGGTAATGCGGATCTCCCCTTGCAGGCGATCATCAATCACTGCCCCAAAGATAATGTTGGCGTTGGGATCTACCGCTTCATAGATAATTTCGGCAGCCTGGTTGACTTCGTGCAGCGTCAGGTCGCTGCCACCGGTGATATTAAAGACAACACCGCCAGCCCCGTCGATAGACGTTTCGAGTAGCGGTGAAGAGGTAGCAGCGATCGCAGCTTCTCTCGCCCGCGACTTGCCCGAACCCACGCCAATTCCCATCAGCGCTGAACCGGCATCGGCCATCACCGCTCTGACATCGGCAAAGTCTACATTCACCAGGCCAGAAATCGTAATGATATCGGAGATGCCCTGTACGCCCTGGCGAAGAATATCGTCCGCGACGCGGAAAGCCTCCTGTACAGGCGTCTGCTCAGAGATTACCGAGAGCAGCTTATCGTTGGGAATGATAATCAGTGTGTCTACGCTCGCCTGCAAAGCCGCAATCCCGCTCTCTGCTTGAGCTGTGCGACGGCGGCCTTCAAAGGTAAAGGGCCGAGTCACCACCCCAACGGTGAGCGCACCAGCTTCTTTTGCCGCTTCAGCCACTACTGGCGCTGCGCCAGTACCCGTACCGCCGCCCATACCAGCGGTAATAAAAACCAGATCGGCTCCTTCTAGGGCCTGAAAAATTTCGTCTCGCGATTCTTCAGCCGCTTTTTGGCCAATCGCCGGATTGCCGCCCGCCCCCAGACCGCGCGTTAGCTTTTGGCCGAGCTGCATGGCGTTGGTGGTAGCCGAATAGGTGAGCGCTTGGGCGTCGGTGTTGACCGTCCAAAATTCGATTCCAGCAAGTCCACTGTCAATCATCCGATTGACCGCATTACAGCCGCCACCTCCGACCCCAATAACCTTAATTCTGGCGACGCTGCTCGGTATAATATCTGCGCTCATCGGCCCTTCCGCTGACAGTGCTTTGCCATTATTACCTGAAGTAGACGATTTTACACCCGACCCGTCGTTCGCATAAGAATTTTTGTGAGGGAATGCTTTGTTCATAGTGCGAGCTGACTATAGGGATGTGGGAGGTATGTGTGAAATATTTGAGAAAGCGAAGCTAGTGAAAAACCCAGCCAACCGAGCCCTGACCAATAAATACTTATGGTTTCTTTCAGTAAAAGATTATAGAGTCTAAAGTGAAAATATACTTAAGTTGACAATAGACAATATAAAGAATCTTGAAATCAGCGCTGTGTAAGCTTACGTAAACTTTGCCTGATATACAGATTGAGTCAACTATAGGGGAACTTGCTAAAAAAACCAAACTCTGCGGTCGTAGAGTTTCCCACTTCTTCAAGGGATACCAGATGGATTGCCAGTGGCTTGCAAAATTTCCACGACGGGATGCGCAGGGTCGTGAAGGTCAATAAAGGCAACTTTTTCGGGGTTGATGGCGCTGTCGAGCGATCGCAGCTGATCGAGCGCCGCCAGCTGCGCTTCAAAGTTTTTTCCATAGGGCCCCAAATGCACTGCGCCCAGCTCTGTTTGTAAGATCAAATTGCTGGGGCGAGTCCAGTCTATGGCAGTCACCTTGATCGGGCTGCGGCTCACGCTCGGGTAGATCTTTTGCCAATCCAACTTATAACCGGGGCGCATTCCTCTGACGGTCAGCGCTGGTGGGCTGGCCGTCGCGCCAAGCTCCCGAAAGCTGTTGTAAGGCATCCAGTTACCGGCTGCATCGACTAGGCCCGGCTCTCTAAAAGGGACGGGCTGAGTGGGGATTGCTTTGACCGGACGAGTCGTATCGGGAATTGCCACAGCTACAGGTACCCGCTCTTGCACCCGCACATGTAGGCCCGGCGGAATCAGGCGACGACTCACCGCAGCTTGCTCAATGGGCGCGTACGCCTCTATGCTCTGGGCTAAAAAGTCGGGCTTCACTTTGAGCAGAGACTGAGGATAGGGCACTGGCAACAGATCTTGAATATTTTTGTCAGAGAGCAGCTGGTTGCCGCTGATCTCTAGCTGGTCGCCGCTGCGAATTAGCCATATCGGGGAAGTCGCTAGCCATACCGTGCCGCCTGCTAGGGCGATCATCGCCAGCGATCGCCAGGCCGTCTTATAAAATTTAAATCGCCGCTTGGCCCGCAGGTGCTGTCTGCGCTGGGCCAAGTCTTGCGCTGAGGGCGAAGGAGGAGAGGGCATGGTAATTGGCAGGCACCGATAAGAGTCAGTCGTTTACGTATTTAACCATCAACGCATGTGATTGGGAGTGCGTATTTTTACTGAGCAGAGGCATCAATACAGGTTTAGTTGTATGCAGGCTGCCGTAGCTACAGGCTCCATTTTTGACG
>JBBSNR010000301.1:0-4208 GCA_038260635.1 Phormidesmidales cyanobacterium | reverse complement strand
TACAGTTCCTGTAGCGTTACCCTATTTGACTGTGGCCTAACCATCCGACCCCAACCATTCGACTGGGGGCAGTCGCACTCACAGAATGCAAAAAATCCTGATCGTCGATGACGACAACACGCTTAGAGCAGCGCTAACCCGTTACCTGAGGGATCGTGGGTTTGTAGTACATAATGCCGCTTCGGGTACCGAAGGCTGGCTTAGCTTCACTCAAGACACGCCTGATCTGATTGTGTCGGATGTGATCATGCCAGAAATGGATGGGTTTGAGCTCTGTATCAAAATTAGAAGCACCGGACCGGGGCAGCTGGTTCCATTTATCTTTCTCTCAGGGCGCTGCGACTTAGAAGATCGAATCCAGGGCCACAGCATCGGCGCGGATGACTATTTGGTCAAACCTTTTCATCCTCGTGAGCTAATTGCCAAGATTGAGGCTCAGCTCGCTCGCGCGACTCGCATTCGGACTGAAATTAATCGGGCGCTGCAACAAGCCTGCGAGGAGCCGTTGAAAAGTCAGCTACAGATTCCCCTACCGCTGACGCCAGCTGAAGAAAAGGTGTTTTGGGAAGTGATTCAGGGCTTTACCAATAAAATAATTGGCGATCGCCTCTTTATCAGCCCTCGCACCGTTCAAACTCACCTCAGCAACATTCTCAGCAAACTCTCTTTACAGAACCGCTCTCAGCTGATTCGCTACGCCTTTGAAAACGGCTACAAAACCCCTCAAAGCGTTGATAAGCAGCCTGTAGACAATGGTCACTAAATGTCAGGGGGCGGATACTCGCAGCGACGCTACTGCTGAAGTGACCCGGTTTTACCCGCCCAAACGACCCAACTACTGCCGAATAATCAGCGAGCATTCCGGTATTCCATTATCATTGGACAACTGACAACTTCACGCCTAAGCAGTGTAACCAAGGCGATCAGCACTGCGCTATCTGCTCTGTTCACTCATAACGTATGTCTTCAAACGCGATCGGTTCAACTGAGTTCCCCACCAATGACCCAATTGACAGCTCAGATCGAACCCTCTCAGATCAAAACTCAGATCGGATCACTCTAAGCATTAAAGCTCTGACCGATGACCTGCAAGCTGGCAGCCTCAAAAATCAGCTTCGGGCCATCCGCGCTTTAGCTGCGCTGGGCGAAAAGGGCGAACTCGCACTCATAGACTTTGTTCACCGTCAGATCGTCAGTCAGCAGAAAAACACGGGTAGAGACACCTACAGCCTGCCTACAGCCGCCCACGGTAGCGCCTATCAGTGTCTCTACCAAGCCTCCTCTGAAGCCTCTTCTGAAGCCTCCTCTGCGGCGGCAAAAGCATTCATCACCGAAGAGCCCTACGGTGTGCTGCCCCTCACCTCAGCGCAGGGAATAGACTATAAAGACCTGCAAATTCTGCTGGTTGAGCAAAAGTATCAGCTAGCCGACCAGCTCACCATGAAAAAACTCTGTGAGCTCGCAGGCGAAAGCGCCATCCAGCGAAAATGGGTGTACTTTACTGAGGTTAGTCAGTTTCCCACCAGCGATCTGCAAACCATTGATATGCTTTGGGGAATTTACTCCGAAGATAAATTTGGCTGGAGCAAGCAGCGGGAACTATGGCTGCGCCTGGGCCAGGACTGGGAGCGCCTGTGGACACAGCTCAACTGGAAAACAGACGGTGCTTGGACCCGCTATCCCAACGAATTTATTTGGGATCTATCAGCGCCTACCGGACATTTGCCCCTTTCCAACCAACTGCGAGGTGTCAGGATGATGGATTCACTTCTCTCTCACCCGGCTTGGACTCACCAAAGTTAGGCCGGGCTCTGGCGGTAGGCGATCGCTGCTCCCACTTAGTCCAGCTGGGGTTGACCAGGGTTTGCGCTGCCCCTAGCAGCTGACGCGGATGGTCGATTAAGAAATCGGGCTGCTGTGTAGCCAGCGCCTCCCGACTGCTAAAACCCCAGGAAACCGCCGCCACCAAAATACCTACCTGCTGAGAAGCGTCGATATCTCGGGTCTCGTCTCCGACATAGATCACCTGAGAAAAATCGATATCGCCTCGCTGTACAATGCGCTTTAGCACCCGCCCTTTGCCCAGCAAACCCACGCCGCCTTGAATTGATTCAAAGACGTTGCTGATATCGTGCAGCTCCAGAAAGCTCTGAATATTGTGCCGAGAATTGGAGCTCATAATCATCAGCCGATGATCCGCTGCTACCAGGTCCCTTAGCGTGGTTGCTAGATCAGTCGCAATGGGGACCGTGCTCAGCTCAGCTCTCATTTCTCGCCGCACCCGGCGCAGCAAAAAGGGTAGCCGAAATAACGGAATCTCGGCCTGTCTGAGCATCTCTTGAGTACTCAAAGACTGATAGTATTTAAGCTTTTCAGGCGTCGTCGGTGAGTAGCCGTACTCTGGAGCAAGGCGATTGGTAATTCGCACAATGGCCGCCAGCGTATCGGCAATTGTGCCGTCAAAATCAAAAATTAGAAATGCCACGTATCCAGAGGCCAATAAGGGGTAAGGCTGGGTACTTTACCATCATACGGCAAAGGCCTACGGCAAAGTCGCTATGCAAATGATTTGGATGGATGTATCGCTTAGTGAGCGCCTATTTCCACCGGCCTGATCTCAGAATGCTCCCGATGAGCCAGAGACCTAAGAAAGATGCCGCCGCAAATAGTAGTGTACTTAGCCACTGGAGCTGAGCTGTTTGTTGACTGGTCGAAATGATGGCCGCGCCAATAATTAGGGCGGCGACCACCGTGCTAAAGGCGCGTCGATTAGCCGCTCGTTCGATGCTGCGCTGCACAGACTCAATGCCTTGAATTTTTAGATTCCAGTGCAGCGTTTCGTCGCTGAGGCGATCTAGTAAGAAACCGAGCTGCCGGGGCGCTGATAGCGACAGGTTGCGAAATTCTAAACCGGTGCGCAGAAGCATTTGCAGCGGATCGTCACCCACCAGCTGCTGCCGAAATAAATCTACCATCAGCGGTTTGATTTCAGCCATCAGGTTAATTTCGGGGTTGAACTGTCGGGCTGCTCCTTCCAAATTGGCTAGCGACTTGGTAAATAGGCCAATATTGGCGGGCCACCGCAGATGGTTACGAATGCCGGTTTCGATCACCGCACTGAAAGCTTCAGCTGTATTAAAACGCTCCAGGGTGATGCCGTAATAGCGGCCTAGCAGACGGCTGTAGTCACTCTCCAGTCGGACGAGATCTACGGGCTTTAAGGGCTCTGTGAGCTGAAGAGTGAGCTGCGCGCAGCGCTGCGCGTCTGAACTGACAATGGCCAGCACTAACTCAGTGAGGGTGGCTCGCGTCTGCGGATCGAGCCGACCCATCATGCCGCAGTCAAGGAGGGCAACGCGGCCATCGTCCAGGTAAAAGATGTTGCCGGGATGGGGATCGGCGTGAAAAAAGCCGGTGATGAAATACTGAGAGAGGAATGCTCGAAACAGCAGAGAAGTGATTTCATTGCGTTCGTCTTTAGTATCACCAGGCAGTAAGCGCTGAAAGGGATTGGAGGGCTCTTCGTAGCTACCCGCAGCTGAGCCCGCTTCATGGGGCTGTTGCACTACGGGTAGCTGTGCCTGAAGCAGTGGTCTGCCTTCTAGCCATTCCATCACCAGAATTTTAGAGTTGGTTAAGGGCCAGATAATTTGAGGGACTGTCAGCCGCTCAGAATCGACCCAACGGCTCTTTGTTAGATCTTGGCGAAGCTCGTCGGTGTAGCGCGCTTCGGTGGTGAAGTCTAGCTCGTTAGTTAGGGCTGACTTAAATTCTTCGGCGAGTTCGGTGATGTTGTAGCGCTGGCCGAACTGGGTGGTAGAGACCAGTCTGGCAATGTCTTTGATCAGCGTCATATCCCGTTCGACCTGTTTGTCGATGCCGGGGCGCTGCACTTTGACGGCTACGGCCTGGCCGCTTTTAAGCAAGGCTCGGTGCGTTTGACCGATGGACCCAGCCGCGATCGCCCCATACCCGATCTCCGCAAATACTTCCTCCGGCGGCCTCACCATGTGCTGGCGGATATAGACCTCGATTTGCGCTGCTGACACCGCTGGCACCGTCGATTGCAGGCCGCTCAGCGCCTCAATATAAGAAGGGCTGAGTAAATCGGGACGAGTGCTCAGGAGCTGCCCGAGCTTCACATACACCGGCCCTAGCTCAATTAGAATATTGCGCAGCACCTCTGGCGGCGGCAGATCGGGCCGATC
>JBBSNR010000300.1:0-4208 GCA_038260635.1 Phormidesmidales cyanobacterium | reverse complement strand
TGTGACCGCGTCATTACCGTACTCTCTCAGTCGTTTTAGCAGCGCTACCTGCAAAAAGCTCAGCGGTACAATCGTCCCGTTGCGCAGTTGTACAGAGCGCTGCAAGCCCGGATCGCCATCTAGCAGCGTGGTGTGGTCGGTAATGGCCAGCACTACTTCGCGAGTGAGGTAAAATTCAGCGGCGATCTGGTCAAACATCGCTTGAAAGTCTTCTAGTTTGTCTTCACTGCTGAGCTGGCTGACAAAGTGCTGAGCGATCTGCAAATCTACCTTGGCTAAAGTCATCTCTACTTTTGAGATCACCATTTTAAAGAAGGGCCACTTGGTGTAAAAGTAGCGCAGCATCTCCAGATGTTCTTCTGTGTTTTCGGTGATGAATTCGTTGAGAGCGGTGCCCACCCCATACCAGGAAGGCAGCAAAAAGCGCGTTTGCGTCCAGCTAAAGACCCAAGGAATCGCCCGCAGACCGTCCAGATTTTTTTTGCCGCCGCGTCGGGCCGGACGCGAGCTGATTTGCAGCTGGCTAATCTCTTGAATGGGGGTAACCTGATGGAAAAATTCCACCAGATCGGGTTGCTCATAGATTAAGGCGCGGTAGTGCTGGCGTGACCTGACGCTCAGCCGCTCCATAATCTCGTTCCAGGGCTCAATGCTGTCGAAACTGCTGCCGAGTACGCTGCCCTGAATCACGGCTGTGGTCACTGTCTCCAGATTGTAAAGCGCCAGGTCAGGCAGATTGTATTTAGAGGCGAGCACTTCACCCTGCTCGGTGATTTTGATCCGGCCATCGACGCTTCGACCGGGCTGAGCCAAAATCGCTTCGTAAGCCGGGCCACCGCCGCGCCCGACTGAGCCGCCGCGCCCGTGGAAAATGCGCAAAGCGACGTTGTATTCTTCAGCGATCGCCTGCAACGCCTGCTGCGCCTTATGAATTTCCCAGTTGCTGCTGAGAAACCCCGAGTCTTTGTTGCTATCGGAGTAGCCCAGCATTACCTCTTGCAGGGCAGTCTCCGCTGCTTCAGGGTGGGTCTTAGCGGCCTCCATCGCTGCATAGCCGCCCTGCAACATAGCGCGATACAGCGGCAGTTCCCACAGCTGGCGCATTACCTGGGGCGCTCGTCTGAGGTCTTCTACCGTTTCAAACAGCGGCACAACTTTGAGCGCGCCGATGCCTGTCGCCGGGTCATAGAGCCCCGCTTCTTTAGCCAGCAGCGCGACTTCTAGCAGGTCGCTAGCGGTGTGGCTCATGCTGATGATGTAGCTCTCGCAAATGTTAGGCCCAAACTCTTGATGGAGCCTACGCACCATGCGAAAAGTGGCAATAGTTTCGGTCGCCTTGTCAGAGAAGGGCAGCTCGCCCGGAATCAGCGGTCTACGGGTGCGCAGTTCGTCGATTAGCCAGGCGGTTTTCTCGTCCTCACTGAGGTCGTTATACGGCTTGGGGAGAATGCCTAAATACTCAGTGACTTCGCTGAGAGTGTCGGAGTGGCGAGTGCTCTCCTGGCGAATGTCGAGCTGGGCCAGATTGAAACCGTAGATTTTCACCTGGCAGATCAGCTCTTCGAGATCTTGGCAGACCAGCCCGGTCTCTTTGAGGTTGCTCTGAATCAGCTGAAGCTCGTTTAAGAAGTCGTCGCCAGAGTGGTAAATGCGGGCGTTACCGTCGCTGCTGTCTAAGTCGGTTTCCGATTCTGGCAGGTATTCGCCGTTGTGCAGCTTTTGCGATCGCGCCAGCGTATTGCGCAGCCGCTCCTCAATGTAGGCTAGCTTCAACCGGTAGGGTTCCTGACGATAGCGAATGGCCAGCTCGTCGTAGATCTCTGGCATTTGGGTTTGGTCTTGCTCTAGCGATTCGAGCAGATCGGGCAGGACTTCGCTCCAGTGCAGAGACAGGCTCAGCAGGTGAGTGAGCTTGCTAATAGAGGTAATATACTTGCCAATTACCATATTGCGCTGGAAGCTGGCCGTTTTCCAGGTGACCTGCGGGGTGACTGAGGGGTTGCCATCGCGATCGCTGCCCACCCAAGACCCAAACCGACAGAAACTCTGACTCGGAGGCCGCAGCGTTGGGAAAGTGCCCTCCAAAGCCCGGCAGATCCGCTGATAGAGCTGAGGAATCGTATCAAATAGCACCACGTCAAAGTAATGCAGGGTAAAGTCAACTTCGTCCAGTACAGAGGGTTTGAACTGGTGCAGTTCGTCGGTGCGCCACCACAGGCGAATTTCTTCGACCAGCTGAGACTGGAGGGCTTTGATCTCCCACGAAGAGACCAATCCAATCGCGCGGGCACTTTCTTCTTCCCGGTCTAACTGACGCAAAATCGCTGAAATGCGGCGCTGCTTGTCGCGAATGGTGTGCCGCACAATCTCGGTTGGGTGGGCGGTAAAGACCAGGCGCACATCTAGCTGATCGAGCAGCCGCTGAATCATCTGGGGAGGCACATTCAGCCGCTTGAGCGTGGGAAACAGCCAGTAAAAAGTGCCTACGTCCCGGCGACTGTCGGGGGTGCTGTCACCGATATGGCTGCTAGCGCCGTTGCTAGCCGGCGCATGAGCTTTCGCCGTGCCACTGGCGGCCTCAGAGCTGGCATGGCCAAAGCCTTTGCCATGGAGCAGGGCTGCATCTTCATAGGCGGCGCGA
This sequence comes from Phormidesmidales cyanobacterium, assembly GCA_038260635.1. Lineage (GTDB taxonomy): Bacteria > Cyanobacteriota > Cyanobacteriia > Phormidesmidales > Phormidesmidaceae > Phormidesmis. The sequence continues at coordinate 1,567 of JBBSNR010000300.1, read as the reverse complement.
TACTGCTGCTGCTGGCCGCGCTGCTCATAGTGCTGCTCAACAATATTAATTAGCTGGAAATAGAGAGCAAAGGCCCTTGCCATCTTAATAGCGTCGCTCAGCTCCAGCTCTTCTATCAGCTGTAAAACGGGGGAGGCGTCGGCAGCATTGGCCTGGCCGTCTGGGGCGCACAGCTGCCGTAAACGGGTGAGCAGCGCCACTAAAGCGGGGCCACACTCGTCTTCTAAGACAGCTGCCCAGGTTTCTTCTACGCGCTTGAGCCGGTGGCGCAGCAGCCAGTCATAGCTTGCAACTGCCGGCACCACTTCAACGTCTGATACATTCGGTAGAGTTGTAGGCATTTCACCTGGTGGGTAAAGAGTTGAACTCATGCGGCTGAGAGGATGTTTGAAAAGTGGCTTTCGCTACCCCTGACCTGCTATTTGCTTAAGTCAAATTGACCGAAAGCCGCCAAACCTCGTTTAGCTTATTTGAGATTGATAGCCTACCTTAGACTTTTCAAACATCCTCTGAAGAGGGTAGACAGTAAGCGCTCGAAATGATTGTAGGAGCTTTAGGGTCGTCGCGGGCCGTCTTTAGCCTGTGTGATGTGGCGATTCCTTTATTTAGTCATCGATCCGTTTGCGCTTTTGTAGCTGTCCATACTTTATATAGCTGACGGCGCCTGAGCCTGCCTATGCTTCTACTTCCATTCCTCTACTTTCATGAGCGGTAGGCTGGGCAGGCGATCGCCGCGAAAAAGTTCTTCACTGGCCTCGCCCAGGCGAATGAGGCTGTCGGCAGCCGCGCGACTGCTAATCAACAGCGCAATCAGCGGCAGCGTGCTCAGGCCGATAGTGAGGTCTACTGCTAAAGGCAGCGAAATTGAGGGCTTGGGCAGTGATGAATCTGACCTTTCACGAAAAGATTGCATGATGTGACCTGGATAAATTTGATCGGGAAGTCTGGTCTGGAAATTTGGCCTGGAAGAAGGTAAGACCAGTCGCTAAAGCAGGCTCGAACCCTCTCTAAAACTCACGCCATACGTACGTAAGCTGGCAATCTGACCTGTTGAAACTTTACTAGATGATCACATAAAATTTACTCGTGCAAAATGCACAAGAGTGGCCTAGAATGCAGCGAGCGCTGTGGGGGTAGTGTATTCAGGCTTTTTTGCCCTCCCTCGGCAGCAGAACCCCAGTAGCGACAGATCGTGCTATCTGTATAGTTGCGATTTACGGCGCTTTCAGGCGGTCAGGTCTGCTCTTCTATAGCCACGTATGTTAGGTCATTTTCCTGTACAACAAGCTAACGCCGATCCGGCTACGCTGATCCCCTGGCTCAGAGAGACTGTCCTGCGCCCCGAAGATAGCCTGACGACGCGGCTCCAGGTGAAGCTGCGGGGCAATATTTTGCACGTTCTGTACGAGGCGACGCAGACAGAGCCAGATCGAGATCACGTGCTGATGCGACTGGTGCGATCGCTGCTAGTCCCTAAGATTAAGGCCCGGTTTGCCAGCGATTTTCCTCAGATTCATCAGATTTATGTCTACAGCCGTCAGCGCTTTGCCGATAAACCCGTGTGGAG
>JBBSNR010000299.1:0-4215 GCA_038260635.1 Phormidesmidales cyanobacterium | reverse complement strand
GGCAGCACCGGCGGCCTCCTAACCAAGGCTGAGGTCGAAGAAAAGTACGCAATTACCTGGACAGCTCCCAAAGAGCAGGTCTTTGAAATGCCGACAGGTGGCGCTGCCATCATGAATGAAGGCGAAAACTTGCTGTATTTGGCTCGCAAAGAGCAGTGCCTGGCGCTGGGCGCTCAGCTAAGAACTAAGTTTAAGCCCAAGATTACCGACTACAAGATCTACCGGGTCTTGCCCAGCGGCGAGACTACTTATCTGCACCCCGCAGATGGCGTCTTCCCTGAAAAGGTCAATGAAGGCCGAGGCTACAGCGGCAAAAAAGATCGTCGCATTGGCGAAAATCCCAATCCAGCAGCGATCAAATTTAGCGGCGAAACCACCTTTGGCACCGATATGAAGAAGGCCGATGTTGACACCAATCCGCTCGGTTAACTAGCCTGTACTGATTAGATTCAGCTTGGAAAGGGTAGCTCTAGCAGCTACCCTTTTCCGTTGGACCTGATATCATCCCCTCTGTGTGTCTGTCAGCGCTATGATTTTTCCAGACTTTAAAGCCTTTTGCGACCTTGCCAAACAGGGAAACTTTGTGCCGGTATACCAGGAGTGGGTCGCTGACCTGGATACCCCCGTATCGGCCTGGTATAAAGTCTGCGCCGGACAGCCCTATAGCTTTTTACTGGAGTCAGTTGAGAGCGGTGAAACCCTCGGACGCTACAGTTTTTTAGGATGCGACCCGCTGTGGGTGCTGGAGTCTAAGGGCGGCAGCACGACTCAGACCTTTCGCGATGCCACCCAGCAAGTACTGGAGGGCAATCCATTTGATATTTTGCAAGCCTGCTTAGCGCCGCTAGCGCCGGTGCGACTGCCGCAGCTGCCGCCAGGGATTGGCGGTCTGTTTGGCTTTTGGGGCTATGAGCTGATCAATTGGATCGAGCCGACGGTGACCACCTATGACCGCCGCCCCGATGACCTGCCCGATGGACTGTGGATGCAGATGGACAATCTGCTGATTTTTGACCAGGTGAAGCGGAAGGTTTGGGCTATTGCCTACGCCGACCTGCGCGACCCCGAGGTAGACCTGCGGGCGGCTTACGATGCGGTGTGCGATCGCGTCACCAAGTTGGTCAACAAACTGCGCCTTCCGCTTTCTGCCGACACCCTGCTGCCGTGGACTTCTCCTGAAGCCAGTACCGCACCGCCGCTGGCCTACACCAGCAATCGTAGCCGCGAAGAATTTTGTGACTGCGTAGAAAAAGCCAAAGCCTACATTCGAGCCGGTGATATCTTTCAGGTAGTGGCCTCCCAACGCCTGGAGACCAGCTACAGCGGCGCACCGTTTGATCTGTATCGCTCGCTGCGTCTGGTCAACCCCTCGCCCTACATGTGCTACTTCAACTTCAACGGCTGGCAGCTGATTGGCTCTAGCCCCGAAGTCATGGTCAAAGCCACTCGCACCGGGCCAGATACGCCAATGGAAGCGACCCTGCGGCCTATCGCGGGCACCCGACCTCGCGGCAAAACCCACGCCGAAGACGCCCGATATGCCGCCGACCTGCTGGCCGACCCCAAAGAAGTCGCCGAGCACATCATGCTAGTGGACTTGGGCCGCAACGACTTAGGCCGCGTTTGCATCAATGGTAGTGTCGTCGTTGATGAGCTGATGGTGATTGAAAACTATTCGCATGTGATGCACATTGTCAGCAACGTCGTGGGCGATCTGGCACCTGATAAAACCGCCTGGGATCTGCTCAAAGCCAGCTTTCCTGCTGGCACCGTCAGCGGCGCACCCAAAATTCGCGCGATGCAAATTATCAATGAACTGGAGCGCGATCGCCGTGGCCCCTATTCCGGTGTCTACGGCTATTACGACTTTGAAGGCCAGCTCAACAGCGCCATCACTATCCGCACCATGGTCGTACAGTCGGCTGACGACGGCAGTCAAACCATCAGCGTGCAGGCAGGAGCTGGCTTAGTTGCCGACTCAGTGCCCGAAAGCGAGTATCAAGAAACGCTGAATAAAGCTAGGGGTATGTTAGAAGCGGTGCGTTGCCTAGAAAGATAAGCCTGCCGAAGCTGGTGTATCAGTTAGCAGCGGTTTGTTTTTTTATCAGTGCATAAAGTCCGGCTTCGGCGTAGTCCCATTCAATATCTCCATGCTCCAATAACAATCCGCAGGGGCCAACTTCTAGATGGTCAAAGTCGGCTTCTGTAGCGCCAGCTAGGGCGGGAAACTTGCTGATGGTAACAGCCCCGACCGTGCCGTCTTTGAACTCAATATGCAGGCTACCAGCCTCATATCGGGCACTTATAATATCCCAGTGATTTTTGGTGTGCGGAATTATCTGCACTTCAAATGCCGCTTCTTCTACTGTCATTTGGGCTACCCGTTAATTTCTTTCCATTTAGTCCAAGCTTCGCTACGCCGTTGATTTAGATACGACACTAGAGTGCTGATTTTTGACGTTTTGATTTTACCGCTGATGATCTTGGTATCACCAAACTCCCTGCCGTAGGTATCCATGCTTCCATCCCTCTCGTTGCCCAGAAAAACAATTACTTCCCAATCGGGACGATTTTGAGCAGGACGAATATGTACGTGCGGTGGATCGTGATCGTTCGACCACATACGATATTCAACACCGTCATATCTAAAGATAACTGGCATAGCACTTTCCTTAAAGGACTGAACATCATGCCTATAACTGAGATTGTTTCTTCATCGCCTCAATAATCTGACTGTTGGCCTTGGGAAACGGGTATTGGTCAATCTCGTCGAGGGTGACCCATCTTACTTCGTCGCTTTCGAGGGGTTTGGGGTCGCCGCTGAGATGCTTACAGTTGAATACATTTAGCGTCACTTTGAAGTGGGTGTAGGCGTGTTCGATGGTGATCAGGCGGCTTCCCACTTCAATCTCGATATCCAGTTCTTCTTTAATCTCTCGCTTGACGCATTCTTCTACCGTTTCGTCGGGTTCGATTTTGCCGCCTGGAAATTCCCACAGGCCGCCTAACAACCCCTCTTGCTTGCGTCGGTCAATTAAAATATTGCCCTGATCGTCGGTGATGACGGCGACACCAATTCGTTTGTGGGGGAGAGGAGGACGAGATTCAGTCATGGGGAAGTCCGACACGGCATTTTGATTGTACGCTGCACAGTGAAGTTGCCAGGGACACAGCAGACAGGCGGGATTGTGGCGTGTACAGAGAGTTGCGCCCAAATCCATAATGGCCTGATTGAAGTCTCTGGGCTGCTGCGGGTCTAGCAACTGCTCTGAGAGCGCCCACAGCGGGTCTAGAGCTTTGTTTGGGGGAACAGGCAGGGCGATCAGACGGGCGAGGACTCGTTTGACGTTGCCAGCTAAAATTGCCACGGGCTGGTTAAACGTGGCGCTGAGAATGCCGCCTGCGGTGGTACGACCGATGCCTTTGAGGGCGATCGCTCCCGCCAAATCCTGAGGAAAGTGCCCGCCATGCTCTGCTACTACCTGCTGAGCTGCCTGATGCAAGTTCCTCGCTCTGGCATAGTAGCCCAAGCCCTCCCAGAGCTTGAGCACCGTTTGCTGATCGGCAATGGCCAAATCCTCGACGGTCGGCAATCTGGCTAGCCAGCGCTCGTAGTAAGGAATCACTGTCTTCACCTGGGTCTGCTGAAGCATAATTTCCGAAATCCAGATCGCATATGGATCGCGGGTGCGTCGCCAGGGCAGGTCTCGGCCTTGGGTCGCGTACCAGGAGAGGAGCTGTCCCCTCAGCTCAGATACCTCAGCTTTAGAATAGACAAAGCCCGGTAGACGATTGCCTACCGGGCTTTGTACCAAGAGATCAGATGAGCGGGAGCGCGATGAGCGGGAGTGTTGCGATCGCGCCATGAGCAGTCTACGATTGCGCTCCGTCCTCTAGTGCAGTGCTGAACTGCTCCTCAAATGCTAAACGCTGCTCTGCGCCGCGCAAAAAGTAGCCGCTCATCATTGCTGAAGCCAACAGCCGTCCCAGGTTTTCGCGATTGGTCGTCACGGTCACATCAAAATGCTGAGAGGGCAATCCCCCTAGTAGGCCGATGACGTTATGCTCCATCACCTGCATCACCTCAGAAGAGGCCGGGCGCGACAGCTGAGTAATGGTCTCCGGCTCCATGGTCTTCACATAGCGCAGTAAAGCATTTTCTTTTGCCGACTTGGACTCCATAAACTCTGGCAGTTTTCCGGTTGTATCATCCAT
>JBBSNR010000298.1:0-4223 GCA_038260635.1 Phormidesmidales cyanobacterium | reverse complement strand
TCAGCCGCTGCCATTAATTTTATAGAGCGGTCTCTGCCTCAGCGGTAATACAATCAATCAATTTTCTTTAATAGGTTGCATTGCCATTGAAAAAGCCGTAGAAAAAGGGGTAGCCAGTATTTCCGCAGCGACTGAGTCAGCCAGCTAGTTTCCAAATGCGGCTCTACCTTCTAAGATAATGATACAAATATACTACCCACAAAACTACCTACGAACATGGTTCAATACACCCTCGCCCAAAGCCCCGAAGTCTTGATTGATGTGCCCGGACGCGACTCCAATAAAGCGCGTGAAAAGGCGATGGACCAGCTAGTAACCCTAATGGATGATGGCGACTTGCCCACCGAACTCGACGACGGCTTTAACCCCAAGGATTTTATCGAAGTGAAAGAGCCGAAGACAGACCCTTCTGCCGAAGAAAATGCGGTCGTAGAGGCCGTTCAGACCCTTAGCAATCTAGCCAAGCTCAAAGTCAAAGTCCAGGGCTCAAGGGAAGAAGCGCTCAAAGTTCGTGAGCTGGTCGATCTGCTTTTTACCGATGAAGTAATCGAAGAAGCACAGATTGAAGAACTCAACAGCGGCTTTAAAACCCTGAAGACGTTTGCCCAGACCAACCTGCGCTACCGCGATGCTAAAGACGAAGCCGAGTCAGCCCGCGAAACGCTAGATGCAGCCCTCAATCCGCCCGGCAAGAAAAAGTAGTCTGGAGCTAGCCTTGCTTCCAACAGGCCAACTTCAATCAGCAGGACTTTTGACGGCTACTCCTCGATAGAAGTATCCCATCATCTTCGGGAGGTCTGGCGCGTAAAATTCTTCGACTGTCACCTGGTCAAAAACGGCTTTGACTAGCTGATCCATCTGGCGATTGAGGTGACAGCCATCGCCCACTACTCGCTGCACAGGCGTCAGCCAATTCTGCCAGGTTTGGATGCCGGGTTCGTCGCTGAGACCGTGCTCAATAAAGAAAAATCTGCCCCCTGGTTTGAGCACCCGGTACGCTTCGCTTAGCGCCTTTTGGGCATTGGGGATGCTGCACAGCGTCCAGGTACAGACCACATCGTCAAAGCTTTCGTCGGCCAGGGGCAACTCTTCGCCGCTGGCCAGCTTGGTGGTGACAGGGATGGCACTGGCGGCAATGCGGGTTTGGGCGATCGCTTCCATTCCCTCATTCGGATCTAGCGCTGTCAGCGAGGTTACTGCCTGAGGGTAGTGCGGCAAATTTAGCCCTGTGCCAAAGCCAATTTCTAATACGTCGCCCCGCACATCCTGCAATAGCTGTTTGCGATAGTCCGTCATCGCCTCAGAAGACATCGACAGCTCCAATAGCCGAGGGAAGATTAAGCGCGAATAGAGTCCCATCTGTGAGATGTCCCAATTGAGCAACTGTTTAAGATGCTAGCGCTCTCTCCGATCTCACTGTGCCTATTCCCTATTTTTAGAACATCTGGTAGCGTTTTACTTTGCGCTAGCAACGGTCGGTTCATCTCACACCTCATTGGGAAAAATCTATGGCGGCACTCAAAGGGCGAAATCTTCTGAGCCTGGCAGACCTCACACCAGATGAAATTACCCATCTGCTGGCGATCGCTGCCCAGATCAAATCAGGGGAAATCAACCCGCAGTGCCCGCAAAAAATATTGGGACTGGTGTTTAAAAAAGCCTCTACCCGCACCCGCGTCAGCTTTTCTGCCGCTATGTACAAGCTCGGCGGCCAGGTCATAGACCTCAACGCCAACCTCACCCAAATTGGCCGGGGCGAACCCACCGCCGACACCGCCCGAGTGCTAGACCGCTACCTCGACGTGCTCGCCATTCGCACCTATGAACAAGCCGAAGTAGAAGCCTTTGCCCACCATGCCCAAATCCCGGTGATCAACGCCCTGACAGACCTAGAGCACCCCTGCCAGATTTTGGCCGACCTGCTCACCGTGCAAGAAGAGTTTGGCAGCTGTGAGGGGCTAACCATGACCTATCTGGGCGACGGCAACAATGTGGCCCATTCGCTCATTTTGGGCTGCGCGCTGATGGGGATGAATGTACGGGTCGCTACCCCGCTCAGCTACGAGCCGGATGCCGCCGTTTTAGAAAAAGCAAAAGCCATCAGCCAGGGGCGCAGTGAAGTCGTCATTACCAACGACCCCAAAGCCGGGCTAGAAGGGTCTCACGTCCTCTATACCGATGTCTGGGCCAGTATGGGTCAAGAAGACTCTGCCGATACGCGCATTCCCATTTTTGAACCGTACCAAATTAATCAGGCGGCGCTGGCGCTGGCTGACCCTAAAGCAATTGTGCTGCACTGTTTACCGGCTCATCGCGGTGAAGAAATTACCGAAGAAGTGATGGAAGGCGATCGCTCTCGCATTTGGAACGAGGCCGAAAACCGGATGCACGCTCAGCAGGCGCTGCTAGCTGAAGTTCTCGGGGCGACCTGAGCCGATGCTGATTTTAAGATTTAGGCCGCGCGGTTCGGGCAAACTGGCTGGCGATCGCACTCAGTAAAACAATGCCCAACAGCCCGGCTAGCGGGTTGCTGTCCACGCCGGTCACCCACTCGGGGGCGCGGCCCGTGTACTCACTTAGCCCACCCACATTGACAATGTAGTAGCCCCAAATTAGTCCGGCATGGAGGCCGATAGGATAGCCCAAACGACTCTTGGGGGCTTTTCCTGTAGGTGATCGCCGCGCCCAAACCAACGCCATGCCCAGTATCACCAGCCCTAAAAACTGCGGAAAGGTGCGAATAATCTCAGGCAGCGGCTTAATAAAATGGGTAGCCGCAAAAAATAGAGCGTCCATCACCAGTGCGGGTGTAGACCGATAGTTAGTCTCCAGCTCTGCGAGCAGCCAGCCTCGAAACAGCATTTCTTCGGCGAAGCCCACCGCTAGGGCCATCAGCAAACCCTCTATCACAAACCTGACTAGCCTGGGGCTCGGTGCGGTTGGCGTGGCCCAGCCCAACCCGGTCTCCAGGCCAAACAGGGCAAATACGCCCAATACCCCAACCGTTAGCGCCAGCAGCAGGTCGCGGCCCGTCTGTGCCTGAAAAATCAGACCGCAGCGCTGCCAGGGACGCTGCCAGCGGTGAATTTGCTTTCCCCAGCGAGGCAGTCCCCACAAAAATCCGCTGTACAGCAGCACCAGGGCAGTGATTTCAGCCGCCCCCGACCGGTCTAGCTGAGCGCCTAGCCAGTAAAGCGGGGCTGCCAGTGGGAGCCAGGCGATCGCCAGCAACAGCAAAAACGCAAACACCCGCCGCCACGCTCCCTGGCCTCTTATCCAGTCCGTCAGTCGTTTGGTAGCGACGCTCATCGCCTATTGCCTGCTTTGTCCCCGTCTCCGAGGCCATTCATCCGGCTGCTTGTCCGGCTATTCATCCGGCTCAATCGTGCTGGTAAGCCCTTTGCTACACAGGGTCTCACAGTAAAATTCGGCATGTTCCAGCTCACAGATAATCACCAGCCCGGTGCCGTCGTTATGAGCCTGCATCATAATGTCGATCGCCTGTGGGGTCGTTAGCGAAGGGACTGTCTGCAAAAGGCATTCAACGACGTACTCCATCCCATTAAATGCGTCATTATGAAGCAAAACCCGGTATCTCGGGGCAATCTTACGAACGGTTGAAATTGCTGGCTTTTCAATGGTTCCAACAGAAGTATTAGGCATGGTTTTAGTCTACGCATCTCTGACTTGACATATCTGATATCTACAGGCGGCCTTGAGGACGGCCCTGAGCGATGCCATCTTGAGTCACAACGTCCCATCATGACATTTTTAGAAACCTAGAATCACCCCCCCTGAGTGGTAACATAATCAGGTTTCTTAATATATCTTAAGATTTCAAAGCTCTTTCAATATCCCTGTCGCTATGAGCGTTGTTCCCTCTCAGATTCTCTACCTAGAGCATGGCTCATCGCGGCTGTACGCTGAGGTGATTCAGGTTGTAGAGACGCGCCGCCTCTGCTGGGCCAGACCAACGCTGCTCATTCAGGGCTTACCCGAAGACCAAGGGCAGGCATCTCGCCAAGAGATGATTTCCGCTGCGGCGATCGCCCCTGACCACTCCCCCCTCAAACTATACGACCTAGCAGACTGCCCCGATCTCATCTGGCCGCTAACCCTGTTCCAGATTGCCTGCGACATCGATTTTTTTTCTCTATTAGTCCAGCTAAAGATGAACCCTGACGACATCGCGCTACGCCACAGCAGCAGGCAGCTCAGTGAAT
>JBBSNR010000297.1:0-4233 GCA_038260635.1 Phormidesmidales cyanobacterium | reverse complement strand
GTCCATTACGCCGCCCGACCAGCGAGCTGAGATTGCCCCGACGGCTCAGCTGGTTAGTCAATCCAATCAGCTGCTGCAAGAGATTACAGCGCTGAGCACTCAGGCCCAGGTCCCAGTTGAGCTATACGATGCGAAGGGCGATTTTTTGGCGCGCTATCAGCCCGATTTAGATGGATTTGTCAGGTAGCGTTCAGCTCAGCCTCAGCCAACGGGAATCAGCTAACGGGGATCACTCAGCTGCATAGCCGGGGTGAAAAACTGCTGCATGATGCCGTAGGTAACGATTAAAGTGGCGACCAGAGTAGCCAGCGCCAGCATGAACATAATCAAAATTTGAAAGAGGGCAGCAACCAGCGGATCGGCTCCGGCTAAAATTTGGCCGGTGATGGCACCCGGTAAGGTCACCAGCCCGATCACCATCATGGCGTTGATGGTGGGTATCAGCCCGGCTTTGATGGCGGCCTGACGGTAGGCGATCGCAGCTTGCGCCGGCGTCGCACCCAGGCTGAGGTGGGTTTCAATTTCCACGCGGTTATTGCGCAGGGCCGTAACCAGCCGCTCTCCAGCAATCGATGAAGCAGTCATGGCGTTGCCCAGCACAATGCCCGTCAGCGGAATCAGATAGCGCGGGTCGTACCAGGGGTCGGGGCGGACAACCAGGACAATCACGTAGGTCATCGTCACCAGGCCGCTGGAGAAAATTGCCAGCCACACCCAGCGCAGCAGCCGGGGCAACTCTCGGTCAATGCGGTTTCGGGCGACCACAGCGGCAATGGTCGCCATGCCCATCAGCACCGCTAAAACGGCCAGCGGACTGCGCGTGGCAAAAATCACCGCCAAAAATACGCCGACGCCCAGCAGCTGAACTAGCGTGCGCACTGTGGCGATCGCCAGCAGTTTCGACAGCCCCAACCCCTGCCAGCTCGATAGGGCAATGGCGATCGCCATCATCCCCACTGCCCACAGCATTCCTACCAAGCTCGGTTCAATCATGGGTTCCCGCTTTCAATTCAACCTTGGATCAATCTTGGGCTGACAGCTAGCGCTATCTCTCACAGCTGTCTACACTGTCTCCTATTCTCTTGCAAAAGCGCTATAGAATACTCCAAGCCTATGCAAAGCTAGGGCTCGCCCATCCGAACTCAGCACCTATTTCCATTAGACCCGTCCTACTCATCGGTGATCCACTTCAGGTATCAATGTGAACAAAGTCATCCACCCAGTTCCTCCCCTCGATCTCACTCGCCAGTACGCCACTATTGAGCGTGATGTCAGCACGGCGGTGATGCAAGTGCTGGCCTCAGGGCAGTACATAAACGGGCCTATCGTCCAGTCCTTTTCTGAGCAGTTTGGTCAGTATGTAGGCTCCGAGGAGTGCGTTGTCTGCAATTCGGGCACCGATGCACTATATCTGGCGCTGCGGGCGCTGAATATTGGCCCAGGCGACCAGGTGATCACCTCGCCCTTTACCTTTATTGCGACTGCCGAGGCGATTAGCGCGGTGGGTGCCACCCCGGTTTTTATTGATATTGAGCTAGAGACTTTTAATCTGGACCCGAGTGCGATCGCAGCAGCAATAACGCCGCACACCAAAGCCATCATGCCAGTGCATATCTTCGGCCAGCCAGTCGATATGGACGCGGTGATGGCAGTCGCTCAGCAGCACGATTTGCCAGTGATAGAAGACTGCGCTCAGGCCACGGGCGCCCAGTGGCAAGAGAAAAAAGTAGGCAGCATTGGCCGGGTCGGCTGCTTTAGCTTTTTTCCCACCAAAAATTTGGGCGGCTGCGGCGATGGCGGTGCCCTCACGACCAATGACCCTGACATTGCAGCGACGGCTCGCCTGCTCAGAGACCACGGCAGCAAAGTGCGCTATCAGCATGAAGCCATTGGTATCAACAGCCGGTTAGATGCGGTGCAGGCCGCTATTTTACAGATTAAGCTGCAATATTTAGAGCAGTGGAATACCCAGCGGCAGGCGGTTGCCAGGCGCTATCAGCAGCTGCTCAGCCCCATTGCTGGCGTGCGCCCGCCCATTGCGCCCGCTCTGGGACACAGCGTTTGGAACCAGTACACGGTTTTGATTGAAGGGGCGACGGCTCAGCAGCGCGATCGCCTGCGCGCTCAAATGCAGGAGCAAGGCGTCTCGACCATGGTGTATTACCCAGTACCGCTGCATCGTCAGCCGGTTTACAAAAGCTTAGGCTATCAGCCAGGCTCTCTACCTCACACAGAGCAGGCAGCTCATCAGGTGCTGGCGCTGCCGATGTTTCCAGAGCTGACAGATGAGCAGCAAGACCAGGTGGTATATGCCCTCAAAGATGCGCTAGCAACGCTTTAAAGCCGGGCTGCGAGCGGCCTTATCCGGCTGCGAGCAGCCCCAGTCAGGTCGGAATTCTGTCTATAGGTCTGAGTGAGTTGTAGTTTTGTATACTAAGATGAAGATACAAAAATTAAAAATGCGAATGCTGTAACTGCGCAAAAGTAGCGATCAGAGGCAGTGTTCTAAGGCACTCACCCATGGCAGTGTCTGCTCCTTTGAGTACTCGCTGCCGATGCGGTTTGCCTGCTGCTCAGGAGAATACATCTCGCCTACGCTGCCCTATGACAGACTTTACTGCCGCTGAAAACACCTCTAACCCCCACCACATGCGCCGCTACGACTGGCGGGCGATCGCTCGGTACTACCGCTGGCGTCCCCTGGTAGTCATCTGGCGATCTCTGGCCGTTTTTTGGATGCTGGGCAGCTTTGGCCTGAGTCTGGTCTCCGACCGAGTCTTTAAGCGCACCGTTTTCAATCAGGAGCGGCGGGCGGTCAGGCTGCGGCAAATTCTCACCCGGCTAGGGCCCACTTTTATCAAGGTAGGGCAGGCCCTCTCTACTCGCCCCGACCTGATTAAGCCCAGCTTTTTAGATGAGCTAATCAAGCTGCAAGATCAGCTGCCGCCTTTCCCTAACGATGTGGCCCGTCAAATCATCTACCGCGATCTGGAGCGTACGCCCGAAGAAACCTACAGCGCTTTCTCAGCTGAACCGGTGGCTGCGGCTAGCCTGGGCCAGGTCTACAAAGCCCGGCTCTACAGCGGTGAGGAAGTCGCCGTCAAAGTGCAGCGACCCAATCTAATGCCGATTATCTGCCGCGATCTCTACATTATGCGGTGGGCAGCTAGCTGGATTGGGCCATGGCTGCCGCTCAACTTAGGTCATGACTTGGCGCTGATTGTCGATGAATTTGGCGGCAAGCTTTTTGAAGAAGTGGACTATTTGAATGAGGGGCGCAATGCCGAGAGGTTTGCGGCCAATTTTCAAGATGAGCCACTGATCAAGGTGCCGACCATTTACTGGCGCTACAGCAGTACTCATGTGCTCACCATGGAGTGGATTGACGGCTTTAAGCTAACCGACACTGAGCGGGTGAAGCAGGCGGGGCTGGCGACCAATGACCTGGTTGAAATTGGCGTTTCTGCCGGGCTGAGACAGCTGTTGGAGTTTGGCTTTTTTCACGCAGACCCTCACCCTGGCAATCTGTTTGCTATGCCCGATGGTCGGATGGCCTATATCGACTTTGGCATGACCGATCAGCTCGATCTCGACACCAAAGAGACGCTGGTAGATTCGGTGGTGCATCTGATCAACCGAGACTACACAGATCTGGCTAGAGACTTTGTCAAGCTGGGCTTTTTGACGCCCGATGTAGACGTTAGGCCAATTGTGCCCGCCCTGGAAGAAGTGTTTGCCGATGCGATCGGGGCGAGCGTCAGTGACTTTAACTTCAAATCTATCACCGACAAGTTTTCGGAGGTGATGTACGAATATCCCTTCCGCGTGCCGGCCAAATTTGCGCTGATCATTCGTTCTCTGGTGACTCAGGAAGGGCTGGCGCTGAGCCTCGACCCTAACTTTAAGATTGTTGAGATTGCTTACCCCTATGTTGCCCGCCGCCTGCTGAGCGCTGAGACGACCTCGCTGCGTCGCCGTCTGATTGAAGTGCTGTTTAAAGACGGTCGGTTTCAGTGGCAGCGGTTGGAGAATTTGCTGCTAATCGCCCGCTCTGACCAGAGTTTTGACATTATTCCGACGGCGGGTCTGGGGTTTCAGTTTTTGATGTCAGAAGAGGGCCGGTACCTGCGGCGGCAGATTTTGCTAGCGCTGACTGAAGACAATCGTTTGCATACTGAAGAAGTTCAGCGACTGTGGCTGTTGGTAAAAGATGACTTGCAGCCCAATCGATTG
>JBBSNR010000296.1:0-4234 GCA_038260635.1 Phormidesmidales cyanobacterium | reverse complement strand
ATTGGGCGATCGCTGCTGAATTCAAATAGTATAAAACCAGACCTATATCAAGGAGGTATGCCATGAGCCCACAGCTCGAAGCCGCGATAGAATTTTGAGATTGATGATGGGGCGATCGGCTATGCTAGAAGGCATTGTTAGCAATCAGCATGGAGTTTTCCCTATGCCTCAAACCCTTAAGGCAATTTACCGTAACGGCACATTTATCCTTCAAACAGCTTTTGAGTTGCCTGAAGGAACAGAGGTTGACTTGTTAATCCAGTCTCCTCAAGTTGTGTCACCACCAATTGCCGATGTAGAAGCCAAACGGCAGTTTTTAAGGTCGCTGATTGAGCGAATGCAGCAAAACCCAATTCCCATGAATGCTCCTCAGTTCTCACGCGAGATGCTGCATGAACGCCGTTGACACCAATATCCTGATTTATGTCAATGATCCTCGCGATCTAGTCAAGCAAGAAATAGCCATTTCTCTTGTGTCTACCCTGACGGAAAGTATCTTGTTGTGGCAAGTTGCCTGTGAGTATTTAGCGGCCAGTCGCAAGTTAGAATCATTAGGATACAACAGAGCCCAAGCCTATCAATACATTCGCTACTTGCAATAGGTTTGGTACACCGCACTTCCAACCTGGAGCGTTATTGATCGCGCTGAGAACCTGATGAGCCGTTTTAGCCTATCCCACTGGGATTCAATGATCATCGCGGCCTGCTTAGAAGTCAACGCTCAAACGCTTTATACAGAGGATTTTGGATACTCAACTATTGATGGACTGGAAATTATCAACCCGTTTGAAATTCTTTGAGACTGCACGGCATAACCACAGCTATTGGCTGGCTTTGCGTGAAGACTTTGTACTTGTCTTGCCTTACGGGGGCAAAAGCAGCTATTGGGCGATCCTGTCAGGCGATCGCTAAACTGTGGCGTTAATTGCTGCGAAAGAAGCTGCGCTACAATCGGGCTAGCCCGGTGACAGAATGAAGATGCGCCATGACAATCGCCAAATCACCACAGTTCAAAAGTTTTGAAGAATATTTAGCGGCTGACCCCTCTGATTTGCCAGAAGGTCGTTATGAGTATTGGCATGGGGAATTGGTTCCGGCTATGTCTGAGTCGGGTTTTAATGCGCTGCTAGCTAATTGCTTATTCTTGGCATTGGCTAACGCAGGGGTGCCGATTGCTGTTTTGCGTCCTCACTCCTGCGAAGTTGAGGTGCCAGGTTTGCCGCGTACTCGATTTCCTGACCTGACGGTTTTGGCTGAGGAACATGTTGCGTTGATTGAGCGACGGGAGCGGGGCACCCGTGATATGCCACCGCCCCGTTTATTAGTGGAAGTGGTTTCTCCTGGGGATGAGGATAGTCAGAACTATCAGCGAGATTATGTCCAGAAGTCCCATCAGTACGCCGCTATTCTGGTTCCGGAGTATTGGATTATTGACCCCGATCGGGCAGTGGTTTTAGTAGGTCTACTCACCGATGGAAAATATCAGTTCCAAACCTTTACTGGGAATCAGCAACTTATATCGTCCACATTTCCAGCAGTAAGTCTCACGGCTAAGCAGGTTCTGAGCGCGTAGCCTCTTTCACACCTCAGCCGTTATTACAAAAAGCAGCCATTAGGCGATCGCTGCTAAATTCAAACAGGATAGAGTCGTCGTCCATGTCAGTAGACATTCGCCAGATCACCTCAAATGACATGCCGCTGATGAAGGCACTGCTGACGACCTTTGGCGAGGCGTTCGACGATGTAGAAACTTATAGCGCGAACCGTCCAAGTGAGGAGTACTTGCGGCGATTGCTAGGCAGCGACATGTTCATTGCGCTGGTCGCCATCAAGAGCGGCAAAGTAGTGGGCGGTATTGCGGCCTACGAGCTTATAAAGTTCGAACAGGCACGCAGCGAAATCTACATTTACGATCTTGCCGTAGCCTCAGGAAATCGACGCGAAGGCGTCGCAACAGCCCTAATTGAGAAATTAAAAGAAATCGCAGCTCAGCGGGGAGCCTATGTAATATACGTTCAGGCCGATACCGACGTTGAGGATCAACCAGCGATCGCGCTATACAGCAAATTGGGAAAGCGTGAAGAGGTCTTGCACTTTGACATTGCCGTTGATGATGAGCACAGCGCTACATAGCTGCTTCATCGGAGCGAGATCAGCGGCTGGATACTTTTATCTTCTACGCTTGTAGGCTCTCAGCGTCAGCGGCCCGCAGATCAAAATCAGCGCTAGGCTCCACGCTAGCGTAATCCCAACTAACCCAATAGCCGGATCGCCGTTAGCTAAAGCCCGCATCGCCTCAGCTACTTTAGAAATGGGATTATAAGTAACCAAGCCCTGCGCCCAGTCTGGAAACCCCTCTTTGGGCACATAGCCAACACTGAGGAAAGTAAACGGCAAAATCCAGGGGTTTAGCACCGCAGAAATAGTCTCCGAAGACTTGGCCCCGACCGCCACATAGAGAGCAATCAGCGAGACCGATAGAGTGAACAAAATCGGCAGTAAGAAAAAGCCAATCGTTTCTAAAACCCCACCCTGAAAGCGGAACCCCAGCAAATGGCCTGCCAGCACGATGCCGCTCAGCTGAAACAACAGCCGCACCCCCGAAGAAATCAGCCGTCCGCCTACGGCTGACAGCCGGGCAATGGGCATCGCTCGCAACCGCACGTCCATGCCGCTATCGAGATCATTGTAGAAAATGCCGCCAATGTTGACCGTATTGAACAAAAAGCCTTGCACCGTAGTAAACGGCAGTAAAAACTGGGCGTAGCTGCTGTAGCTTTCACCAGGATTGACCACCTGAGCGAAGCTAGCAGTAAAGACAAACAATAGCGAAATCGGAAAAGCTGTGGCCACCAGCACTTCGGCAGGGTTGCGCAGGTCTAGTAGAATATTGCGCCGGGCGACGATGGCCAAATCGCTCAGGGTGCGCCGAATTCCTCCTTCCCGACGAGCGGCAACCATGTCAGCAATAGTAAAGGGATCGAGCGTGTGGGTACTGTCTCCATAATTCTCTAGTGATGCGCTGTTTTTGAGCATGGTTTTCTCTCTTTGGCAGAGTCGGGAATAGTTTTCGAGACAATTTTCAAAAGCGATTTATGACAGTCTCTTGTACAGCCGGACTGACCAAGCGCCCAAAATTAGCAGTAGTCCTAAAAGCCAGGCTAAGCTCGCAAAAAACAGAGGCCCGCTAGCGGCGCTGCCCGCACTCAGAGCCCGCAAAGCGTCGCAGGTAACGCTGACCGGCTGATAGCGAACGATGGGCTCTAGCCAGTCTGGAAAATTTTCGGTGGGGCTAAAGCCGTTGCTGAGCAGCAAGAGCGGCGTATAGGGAATAATCGCCACCGCGTCTACCAGGGTGGGGCTGCGGAGCTTGAGCGCTAAAATGCTGTAGCCCATAATGCAGGCCCCGGTGAAGGTGACCACCAGCGTGAGATAGCCGGCGGCAGCGATCGCCCCGCCATAAAAGCGAAACCCCAACCCGTAAGCCACCACGATCAAAACCACCGTCGCCAGCAGCGCTCGCACCATATAGGCCAGCGTCAGCCCCGCGACAACGGCGACGCGGGAAATCGGCATGGCCCGGCAGCGCTCCATCATGCCAGTTTCAATATCTTTGGCCAGCATAATTGCCGAGCCCAGCCCCGAAAAGAAGAGCGCCTGCAAGTTAATAATCGGCACTAAATACTGAATGTAGTTGACGCCCTGCGCGGCCATCAGCTTTTGTCCGACAATCCAAAAGCCCAGCAAAAAGACCATCGGGAAAATTGCGATCGCCACAATCACCACCGGATTGCGCCGCAGCCGAATCAAATTGCGCCCGGTGATCAGCAGACTGTCATCAATTGCTCGCCGCAGCCCGGTTTCCTGACGCTGAGCGATCATCTGCTGAGCCAGCTCAGCCACATCTTGATTCAAAGCTGCCATGCAAAAGACCCCCGATTACTCTTGAGTGGTGTGCCCGGTGAGGGCAAAAAATACGTCGTCCAGGCTGGGGCGGCGCAAGGAAATATCGGCCAGCGGAATGTTCGCTGACTCTAACCGGAGGACAATCTCAGTCAGCGTGTTGGCCCCCTTGGGAGCGGCGATCGCCAGTGGCCCCGCATCGCCCATTTCACCTGTGGCAATATCGCCCATGTCTGCCAGCAAATGCCTCACCTTGGGCACATCTGCCAAATTGGCCAGACGCAGTTCGCAAAACTTGCCGCCGACTCGATCTTTAAGTTCGTCAGTGGTT
>JBBSNR010000295.1:0-4273 GCA_038260635.1 Phormidesmidales cyanobacterium | reverse complement strand
GGCCGGGGGCACGATGACCGCAGTGCTCAACGCGGCAAATGAACAGGCGGTGGCGCTGTTTTTAGAGGAGAAAATTCACTACCTTGAGATTTCTCAGGTGATTGAAAAAGTGTGCGATCGCCACCGCACCGACCTCAACCCCACTCCCAATTTAGAAGAGATTCTTGCAGTTGATCAGTGGGCTCGCACTGCCGTCACCGAACTCAGCGCAGCTTTAGCGTAATTCGGGTTGACCGGGCTGATGTCTACGGTGTGACATCCAAAATTTAGAGAACAGATCTGAGGAGAACGGTATGGCAATAGCGCTGACACTTGGAGCGGTAGCGATCGCGGCTCTGGTCTTTTTCTGGCTGCTGGGCGTGGTCAAAACCACGTTCAGAACCGCTGCTCTAGTGGCGCTCTTTTTGTTGGGGCTCTATTTGGCATTTGGTATTGGCCCCGGAGAAGTCTGGCAAACCATTCGCGGCTGCCTGCCTGACTTTTTAGTTCCCAACCGCAATCTCTGAAGTGTTTTTGTTTGGCTTACTCAGTTTGGCTGGCGGCTGCAATGGGATTTGAATGCTAAATTCGGTGCCTACGCTGGCCTTGGAAGTGCAGCTGAGCTTGCCCTGGTGACGCTGAGTGATGATTTGATAGCTGATTGACATGCCCAGCCCCGTCCCTTTGCCGACGGGCTTGGTGGTGAAAAAAGGATCAAAAATTCGATCTTTCACGGCTTCTGGAATGCCGGGACCGTTGTCGGTGATCGCAATTTCGACCCACTTTTCACCCACCAGGTTAGTGCGCAGGGTAACCTGATTGGGATCAGCCGCAATCTCTTCATAGCTGCGGCCTGCATTACTCTCGGCCATTGCATCCAGCGCGTTCGCTAAAATGTTCATAAACACCTGATTGAGCTGGCTTGGGTAGCACTCCACTACCGGCAGTTCGCCATAGTCTCGAATCACTCTTGTCTCGGGGGACTCGGGTGTCGCCTTCAGCCGATGTTGCAAAATCAGCAGCGTACTCTCCAAGCCCTCATGAATATTGACGGCTTTGCAGGCAGATTCGTCCTTGCGAGAAAAGTTGCGCAGAGAAAGCACAATCTCACAAATGCGATCGGTTCCAAGGGTCATCGAATTGAGCATTTTGGGCAAGTCTTCAGTGAGAAAGTCCAGATCAATCTCATCAGCCATCACCTGAATCTCGTTAGCCGGGTCGGGGTAGTGAGTTCTATACAGCTGAACCATGGCCAGCAGGTCGGTTACATAGGTTTGAGCGTAGGTGAGGTTGCCGTGGATGAAGCTAATCGGATTGTTGATTTCATGAGCTACCCCTGCCACCAGTTGGCCCAGGCTGGAAAGCTTTTCTTGCTGCACCATCTGTACCTGGGTTTGCTGAAGCCGTTTGAAGGCCATTCTGAGTTCTTGGGATAGCTCTTCAGCCGATTGGCGGGCGTCGTTGACTGCCGCAATTTGCGGGAAGATCGTCCAGCAGGCGATCGCCACCCCCAAAAAAGACAGCACCAGCACCAGCACCACCAAAAAATCCATAGACGCCCGCACATTGGCAGTGGCCACCGCCGCCCCCGCCAGCCAGCTCACCACCGCCGCCGTGCCAATAAACGCCACCAACATAGCTACCTGAACGGCGATAAAATCCTCAAAAGTATTTTGCCGCTGATGCTCCCGGTTTGCCCAGCTCGACGCCGGTAGCGGCTGGGGCCAAATGCGAACCAACTGCTGCTTGATTGCCGAGAGGCCAGCTTGACCCATGCTCTGAATACTATGCTCTTGAGGTCGGATGCTCAGCGCCACCGCCAACGGTAGCAGCAAACCCACCGCAAAATTTTGTACTCCCCAGGCCCAGCCCCCGACCCCCAGCACAAATGTCTCCACTACTGCCATGGCCAGTGCTAAGCCAGGTAACATCACCCCAGGCTGACCGCGCTGTTGCCATAGCCCCCCATGCAGCACAATAAAAGCCACCAGCCAGCCGACACCCGTAACCATCACAATTTGATGCAGGTCGCCCCAGGCCAAACAGCCCAGGCTCAGCCCCAGCGTCAGCCCCAGCCCCGGCCCAAACACCCCCTGCTGAGACACCCGGCCAAATAGCGGCGAAAGCTGCTGATCTTGGGCCAGCTGATACAGTACGCGCGGCGCAATTGAAACGGCAGTCGCCAGCGACAATAGGCAGCTCGACATAATTAAAAAAGTTACTAGCAGCGACGTGGCCGCGCCCCAGTAAGGATCAGCCGCTGCTAAAAATGTTAGAAAGGTATCCTGAGGATTAGCCGCAGAGGGCAGGTGTAGCAGCGACCACGAACCCGCTATGTAAACCAGCGGGATCAGCGCTGCGGCAGCCAGCAAGCTTTGCAGCGTCTTTTGCGGCTGCTTGCTGTCGGCAACAAATGCAGAAGCCGTTTCACAGGCATAGAAAGCATAGGTGCCGTTCAAGTACCATTTGGCCCACCCCTGAAGGGAAAAACGGGTACTGGCTGGCGTAATCTCCGCCCCGCTATACAGATCTGCTGTGGTCAACAGCCAGAGACTGCCTTGCAGACAAAAGGCCAGCAGTAGCCCTACCGCAGGCAGTAAGAAAACCAGGTGTAAAGTGCTGAGCGCCCGGCTGCCGCTAAAGGCGACTACAAAGGGCAGCAGCACAAACCCTATTTTCAGCCCCATGCCGGGCAGCACAATGCCCAACGGCACCAGATTCGTTTGAATGAGATCGGTCAAAATGATGGCGTTGACTGGCAGCACAGCCACCCAGCTGAGAAAATAGCCGATGGCCGCATAGCGAGTCAGCCAGGGTACATCGGGCAGCAAGTGGCTGAGATAGTTAGGTGTCCCGCCAGCCACATGGGGCAGCTGTTGCCCAAGCTGGCGCACTTGTAAATTGATAATGGTGCCGAAAATAGCCCCCGGCACCCATACCCACATCGCTTGTAGCCCCAGCTCTGCTTGTACTCCAGGGGCAACCCCAATCCACAGCAGCAGACCAGTCAAGCCAAATCCTAAAGTCTCGATCAGGGATAACGTACGAGGCAGTGCAGGCGTAGCAATGACAGAAGAAGCCATAGGATTTGTCGAGTAAGTGTAAAGCCTACTTTTACAATTCCCAAATGTTGTTCTTTGAGATTGACTGCTCCGCTCAACGTCTTCCGGTGGGCTGATAGCTCGCTACCACGCGGCCATAGCAGCGCAGCAGCGCATGGTAGCTAGCACTTACCGGGTGGCTCAAATCAGTGAGCGAATCGATGCCAATGCCGTTATGCCCAGTGTCTTTACCCGAGCTGTGAATATAGCGCCCTGCGCCGATGTACAGCGCTACATGAGTCGTGCGCTCCGGTGTGCCAAAAAATATCAGATCGCCGGGCTGTAATTCTGTTTGAGTAATCTGTTGGATAAAGTCTTCTTGTTGGTAGGAGTCGCGCGGCAGCTGAATACCGGCTGAGGCGAATGCCGCTTGGACCAATCCGGAGCAGTCATAGTTGGGCGCGGTGGCCCCACCCCAAAGGTATTCGTTCGGCGCTGCCATGGCTGCTTGCGCGAAGTCTATTACCTGCGGCAGTTGCGCCTGAATTTCTGAGTGGGTGAGCCGGGGCGCTCGGCAAGGCTGAGCGGCAGCGGTTAAGCCGTTCACCTGGGTGGCGGCTATCCAGCCGGGGTAGTCATCTTTGCACAGGCAGACGCGAACGGCGTGCTGATTTTTGGCGACTTCTAAGACGTGCAGATGGTGCCCTACGTCAGCCTGGGTGACCAGGCTCTGAGCGATGGGGGTCTTGTAGAGGTTGATGGGGCGATCGCACCGATACGACTGCACCACCCCCCGATAAATCTCGTCCTGCAAGGCTGCTAAGGTAACCATATACTCACTCTTAAGACCAACAGCTAAGCCCTCTAGCGGCGACAATAAGCTACCTTACCCCAAGAATTCATATCTCTCCAAAGATTAGAGAGGCTATAGACAAGGTAGGCTGGTATACGAGCTTACAGTTTTATGCGCCCTGCTTTCTTTTATCTGTCTCCAGCGACCGACTTTCTATGACTACTACCCTTTCTACCCACCGTATTGACGACCGCCACCTGAAGTCGTTGAGCAAGCTAGATATCCCCGCTCGACTGCTGCTTGGCCCAGGTCCTTCCAATGCAGACCCAGCGGTGCTAGCCGCGATGGATCGCCAGCCCATTGGCCACCTCGACAAAGCCTATCTTGATCTGATGGACGAAGTGCAGGCGCTGATGCGCTACGCCTGGCAAACCGATAACCGCATGACTTTGCCCGTGAG
>JBBSNR010000294.1:0-4322 GCA_038260635.1 Phormidesmidales cyanobacterium | reverse complement strand
TGGCCAGTCTGACGAACTTTTTCCGCATTTTGCCGCTGTGACTTTTGCCGAAAAAACAACTGAAACACCAGAGGAATTCTTAGCCGCATCTGAGGAATTGGATGAGGCCGAACAGGTGCCAAAAGCAGTTTTGCTGCCGCCTCCTTCTGAAACGGCTATGCAAGATTACTATCAGCTTCAGCAGGATTTGCTCAGGCTGACAGTTGCCTTCAGCGCTGTGATTTTCCTTTTTGTTTGGGGCTTTTACTCACTCAACACAGCGCTCAACTATGTAATCGGTGCCTGCACGGGCGTGGTTTATTTAAGAATGCTGGCGAGAAGCGTTGGAAAAATTGGTCGAGAGGCCCCTAAGTCAAGCAGCGGACGGCTAGCTGTCTTAATTGGCGTGCTTGTCGTTGCAACGCAGTGGCAGCAGCTATCGGTGCTGCCCGTCTTTTTGGGGTTTTTGACCTATAAAGCCGCCCTGATTACGTTCGTATTGTGGACTGCTGTCCTCCCTCAGCAAAAGGCAACGTGAGGCAATACCGGCACAGGCACACAGAAGAGAATTAAATGAAGAGAATTAAACGGCGATGCTAAACACCCTGCACTTCTTTGACCCTTCGCTTCTAGCAAAGCTGGAAGTGGGTCAGCACTACTATTGGAATATTGGCGGCTTGAAGCTCCACGGCCAGGTCTTCCTGGTTTCCTGGTTTGTGTCGGCGCTCTTAATCGGCGTCTCCTTCCTGGCAACCCGCAAAATAGAGCGGGTTCCCTCCGGGATGCAGAACTTCATGGAGTACGCGCTGGACTTTATTCGCGATTTGGCCAAGGATCAAATCGGTGAAAAGGAATATCGCCCGTGGGTGCCCTTTGTTGGCACCCTGTTTTTATTCATTTTTGTCTCTAACTGGTCAGGCGCGCTGATTCCTTGGAAGCTTATTCACATTCCAGGCAGCGAACTGGCCGCACCGACTAACGACATCAACACGACTATTGCGTTAGCGCTGCTGACCTCACTGGCCTACTTTTACGCAGGCTTTCGCAAGCGTGGGCTGGGCTACTTTGCCAAGTACATTGAGCCGACGCCCATTTTGCTGCCCATCAACATCTTAGAAGATTTCACCAAGCCGCTTTCCCTCAGCTTCCGACTTTTTGGAAACATTTTGGCAGACGAGCTGGTGGTGGCTGTACTGGTGCTTTTGGTGCCGCTATTCGTGCCGCTGCCGGTAATGGTGCTGGGCTTATTTACCAGTGCGATTCAGGCGCTGATTTTTGCGACGCTAGCGGCTGCTTACATTGCTGAAGCGATTGAAGGGCATGGAGAGCATTAGCGCTCGCTGCTGAAGATCACTCAGGTTCTGGCGCTGTCAGACTGCTCTACGCGCAAATTTACTAGGGGCGATCGCCGCTCCTTGAGAGATAGAGACTCTCATTAATCTCACTCTCAACTGACTTCCCCCAACTGGCCCTATACAGGTCAGGCCAACGGTGGGGTCAGCCATCACACTGTAAAACACACAAGGAAGAACATCATGGATCCTACTGTTGCTAGCGCATCTGTAATTGCGGCTGCTTTGGCTGTTGGCCTAGCGGCTATCGGCCCTGGTATTGGTCAAGGTAACGCAGCGGGTCAGGCTGTAGAAGGGATTGCCCGTCAGCCCGAAGCTGAAGGCAAAATTCGCGGCACCCTGCTGCTCAGTCTGGCATTTATGGAAGCACTGACTATCTACGGTCTGGTGGTTTCGCTAGTTCTCTTGTTTGCTAACCCCTTCGCGTAAGTTTCTCGGAAGCGGGGTTTGAGACGAGTGTCTTTGGCCCTGCTTTGCCTTTGAATTTTAAATCTAGAGAAGAACCATGTGGACGGGACTGACATTACTCGCGGTTGAAGCGGTTGAAGCGACCGAAGAAGCAGGCGGTCTATTTGATATAGATGCCACGCTGCCTCTGATGGCGATTCAATTTTTGATTTTGATGGCGATACTTAACGCTATTTTTTACAAGCCTTTGGGTAAAGCCATTGATGAGCGCGATACCTACGTGCGAAGTACTAAGGCAAATGCTCAGGAGCGTTTGGCCAAAGCTGAAAAGCTCGCGGCTGAATATGAGCAGTCTTTGGCAGATACGCGCCGAGAAGCGCGCGGAGTGATTGAGACAGCTCAGGCTGAGGCTCAAAAAATTGCTGCTGAGAACCAGGCGGCAGCTCAGAGTGAAGCAGCGGCTCAGCGCGAAGCCGTACAGCAGGAATTGGACCAGCAGAAATCGGCGGCACTCGGCCAGCTAGAAAAGCAGGTCGATTCTTTGAGCGATCAGATTTTGGGCAAGTTGTTAGGTTCAGCAGCGTAGAGAGACACCCAAAGAAACACAAAGCAGTATAGGTAACGAAAGTGTTTACGGAAGCGTTGGGGCTGCTGGCCTCTGAGACAAAAGGATTCGGAATAAATTTCGACATCCTCGAAACCAACTTGATCAACTTGATCATTATTATTGGCGCCCTTTTTTACTTTGGCCGCAGCTTCTTGGGTGGCAAGCTTCAAGAGCGGCGCGAAGAGATTGAGAAGGCGATTACAGAGGCTGAGGCTAGGCAGAAGAAAGCGTCTTCTTCTCTAGCTGAACAGCAGCAAAAGCTGCAAATGGCCAAAAAAGAAGCTGAGCGGATTCGGACTGAGGCGACCGGCAATGCTGAGAGCGCTCGTCAGGCGGTGATGGCGCAGTCAGCGAAAGACATTGAGCGGCTGAAGGCATCTGCTCAGCAGGATATTTCTTCTCAGCAGGACCGAGTGATGCAGGAGCTGCGTCAGCGGGTGTCGCAGATGGCGCTAGATAAGGTGCGATCGCGTCTCCCTCAGATACTCGAACAAGACGGCCTTCAGACCAAACTGGTTGACCAGAGCATTGCACAGCTAGGAGATTAGGAAAGATCATATGAGTATTGCTACTTCACAGGTCGCCGCTCCCTACGCTCAGGCGCTCCTATCAATTGCCCAGTCAAAAGACAAGGTGGATGAGATTAGCGGAATTACTGCCGATCTGCTCACCCTGCTAAAAGAATCAGACGGCCTATCGACGTTTTTGGCTAGCCCGATTGCCAACACCGACGCCAAGCGGGGCGTACTGACTCAGATACTGGGAGACCAGACCAATCAGCAGATGAAAAACTTTCTGATGCTGCTAATAGACAAAGGCCGCATTTATCTGGTCGGGCCGATTTTGCAGGAGTTTCAGTCCAGAGTACGCGAGCTGAAGCAGACAGTACTAGCTGAAGTGATATCAGCCGTTGAGCTGACTGACGAGCAGAAAGAGACGGTGCGTCAGAAGGTGCTGAGCATGAGCGACGCGCAGTCGGTTGAGCTAGAGTCTCGCGTTGACCCTGAGCTAATTGGCGGGGTGATTATTAAAATTGGCTCTCAGGTTTTGGATGCCAGTATGCGCGGCCAGCTGCGCCGTATTGGTTTGCAGCTAGGCGTTTAACCTGGTTCGACAGCAGAGCCCTGACCGCTAGCGGCTCCCTCAAAAAGTTACCCAAAAGTTTGTCCCGGTTTCACCTCAAGTTTTGGCCCCAGTTTTTTACAGTAAATATCGGTAGTTAAGAGCGACTCCTCATGGTAAGTATCAGACCAGACGAAATTAGCAGCATTATTCAGCAGCAGATAGAGCAGTACGACCAGGAGGTAAAGGCGGATAGCGTCGGTACGGTCTTGCAGGTAGGCGACGGCATCGCCCGCATCTATGGCCTAGACAACACTATGGCCGGCGAACTGCTGGAATTTGAAGACGGCACGGCGGGCATCGCCCTCAACTTGGAAGAAGACAACGTCGGCGCGGTGCTGATGGGCACGGGCCGTCAGATTCAGGAAGGCAGCACGGTAAAATCTACCGGAAAAATCGCCGCTGTGCCGGTAGGCGAAGCCATGTTGGGCCGTGTGATCGATACGCTGGGCCGACCGATTGACGGCAAAGGCGATATCCAGACCAGTGAAACTCGCCTGATCGAATCGCCCGCACCGGGCATCATTGAGCGGAAGTCGGTTTATGAGCCTTTACAGACCGGCATTACGGCAATTGACGCGATGATTCCCATCGGTCGGGGTCAGCGCGAGCTGATTATTGGTGACCGCCAGACCGGAAAGACGGCGATCGCCATCGACACCATTCTCAACCAGGCCGACCAGGACGTCATTTGCGTGTATGTGGCCATCGGTCAAAAAGCCTCTTCCGTTGCTCAGGTCGTGGGCGTACTCGAAGATCGCGGCGCGCTCGACTACACCGTCGTCGTAGCAGCTAACGCTAACGACCCAGCGGCTATTCAGTATTTGGCTCCTTATACAGGCGCTTCTATTGCC
>JBBSNR010000293.1:0-4326 GCA_038260635.1 Phormidesmidales cyanobacterium | reverse complement strand
GAGCTGCCGGATTTGCCGAGTGGCGATCAGGTTCGGCCCCTCAACGGCGCTCTGAGTGAAGTCGCGCCGCCTGCCGTTTTTTTAGATTTGGCGGATCTGATGGCTGACGCTCAGCCTCAGGTGGCGATCGCTCTCCCCAAACCCGATCAGGTCATAGAAAAAACCAGCCTCAGCGCCCGCCTCACTCTACGCGGCCTCTCTATATATAAGGACGAAGAAACTGGACTGGGCCCTCACCTTCAAGTCATCCTCGACAATCAACCGGCACAGTCAATCTACAGCCTGGACGATCCCCTGGCGTTTTCGGATCTCTCACCTGGCAGCCATACCCTGAGAGTATTTGCCGTGCGTCCCTGGGGTGAAAGCTTCAAAAATGTGGCTGCCTTTGCCCAAACCACCTTTCACGTATTCGCTAAAACGGGAGAAAATGCGCCCGATCCGTCTCAGCCGCTGCTGACTTACAGCGAGCCTCAGGGCACTTACGGCGCTGAACCGGTTCTGCTCGATTTTTACCTGACCAATGCACCACTGCACATGATTGCCCAAGAAAGCTCAGAAGATGACGTTGTCGATTGGCAGGTACGCTGCACGGTCAACGGTCAGAGCTTTTTGTTTGAGCAGTGGCAGCCGATCTATCTCAAAGGGTTTAAGCCGGGGCAAAATTGGGTGCAGCTAACCCTGGTTGATCAGCAGGGCAACCCCATTGACAATGCCTTTAACAGTACGGTGCGGCTGGTTAATTACGATCCTGAGCAGCAAGATTCGCTGGCAAAGATTGTGCGTGGTGAGCTACCGCTGAAGCAAATCGGACAGATTGCCAACCCTGACTATGAGCCCCCTGCTGAACCTGTTGCCCCTCTGGAGCCAGAGCCTGTAGACATCATCGAATCCGAATTGCAGCCAGAGGAGCAGCCTACTACAGCAGCAGAACCTGAGGAGGCTCTCCCCGCAGGGCCAGCAGACAACCAGATTGAAGACATGCCGACTGAGAGCCCTTCGTTGGAGACTGAGCTGGAATATCCTGCGGACCTACGCGAGCCTGAAGATGAACCACTCGATCAGCTATCTGATGGGCTTGAACCTTCAGATGGGCCTGCGGAGGAAACGCCCGACGATTTTAGTGACTTTGAGTCCGCAGCAGACGGGGCGATAGAGGCCTCGGAAAAATTAGAAGCGGCAGAAGAACCCTCTGCGAGTCTGAAGAAATCGGCGGCAGAGCGCCCACCGGCAGCCTTCCCTGAATCTGAGCTAGCACCGCCGACAGTCATTCCAGATACGCTCACCCGTCCTAGCGCTGACGATACATCTGCTGTTGTGGCCCCAAATTTATCTGATCGCCTCGATACCAATAGTCTTGACGCGAGCATTACAGATGAGGCATCCGAACCTGCTGCTCCATAGAGCAGTTCACCGACTCGCCAGCTGCCCTAGGCGCTAGAAAACTTGCAGCAGTGACCGGGTAGAAATCGCGATGCCGATGACCACGATCCCAGAGGCACTGGCTACCGGTAGCCACCGAGTCCAGGACAGCTGAGCTGTCGGTAAATACTTAAACAACTGCTTGGCGTAGACCAGCAACAGTCCCAATACAGTCAGTACTAGCGATAATCCCAGGCTAAAGACGAACACCAGGATTAGACCAGATGTGGGATTGCCAAGGGCGATCGCCCCCAACAGCAACACCAGCGCCGCAGGGCAGGGCACCAGACCCGCTGAGAGCCCCAAAAACAGTAAGCTTCGCCAGGTCACAGGCTCCCCATCTTGAGCCGGCAAGTGCGAATGAGAATGCCCGCCATGAGAATGCTCGTGATGGGCATGTTCACTGTGCGAATGAGAATGCCCGCTGTGAGCATGTCCGCTGTGAGAGTGCGCGTCGTGGTCGTGGTGATGAGTATGGCCCTGGTTGTGCTCATGAGCGCCGTGGCTACTGCTCTTCGGATTAGGCCGCCGCCATCGCTGCCACAGCAAACTCGCCCCAATGGATATCACCATGCTCCCCGATAGCAGGCTGAGCCAGGGATAGAGCTGCTCTGGCAAAATGTAGCGAGCGGCAAACAGCGTAACCAATCCCAAAGCAAAGACGCCGAGCGTGTGCGTAACCGTCGTGACCATTGCCAGGAAGACAGCGTGGAGCGGCGTTGCCCGTTCGCCGACCAAATAAGCCCCAACCAGCGTTTTTCCATGACCCGGTGACATCGAATGTGCCGCCCCCCAGGCAAACACCCCGATCAGCGTCAGCGCCCATTTACCGCTGTTAAATAATGCCCCTCCTGGTGTCAGTGCCAGAGTCGTCTTTCGGGGCGTAAAAACGTGGCTTGTGAACTTCCCTGCCTGAGAAATCGTCGCTAAACAGGTGGCTTTAGGAGCCTCTGGAATAAACAGATTGTAGTCAATCTCAATGCCCTGAACGGCAATTGGCCAGGTATAGTTCAACTGCAAACCTGAGTGGGTCTTGGGAGCCGCCTGCCCGCTAGGAGAAACGACGCCAACGACGCCACTGCGAGGGCTGACGCTTAAGGCTGCAATTTGATTCTGACTGTCTTGCAACCGAATGCGATCTTGCAGGAAGGTCTGAAGCTGAGCGCGGTGGCGATTAACTTCCTTATCTGAAAGCTGTCCGCTGGTATCGTCATCCGCAAAGGCAGTCAGCTTGGTGGGATAGGTGAGGGCAATTTGCGCCTCTGAGTACCCTCCAGACTGCTCCTCAGGTGAAGTCTGAACCGACTGAACGGTGATTTCGGCGGTTGATAAGTCGGCCCAGTGAGCCTGACCGGGCATTGCCATAGCCAGCCAAAGGCAGCAGGCGCTCAATAAACCTAGAGTGCTGTATCGACGCAGTTTTCGAGTCATGATGGCAACTTCATTGTGGGGCAACCAGTTCTAGTCTTTGGCGAGTCTGCTGATCAAAGGTTGGATCGAGCGTTTGAGCTGAGCGAATATATTTCTCTGCCTTGGCCGGATTGCCTAGAGCGGTCTCAATGTCAGCGGCCCGGTAGAAAATGCCTGCATTCTGGATGCCTTGCCCCAGCGCCTCTCGAATGGCGACCTGCGCCTCCTGCCAGCGACCCGCACGCGACAGCGCCCAGGCCAGGATGTCGAGCGTTTCGGCATCACGCCGGTTTTGGGTTTCGGTTTGCATGAGGGAGATCGCCTCCGACACATCCTGGTCACGGCCTCGCTCCAACAGCAAATGCGCCAGGTCGCGCCGATGCCCCAGGGCGTTTTGATCAATCTGCTGTCGGAGCACTGTTTCGGCTTCTTGCCACTTGGCTTCGGCGGCCCTGCCCTGTAGCGAACTGATGCGGGCGATCCCCTGTAATGCTACGCCCTGTTGTGCTACAGATGCACCTAGCTGTGAATAGTCACGTTTAGCCGCCCGGTAATGACCCAGGCGAGTCTCTAGCTGAGCCAAGTGCAGCAGCGCCAGCGGATAGCCAGGGACAATTTCCAGGGCTTCATGATATAGCTGCTCTGCCTGTACACTTTCACCTTGCTCGGCGTAGAGCCTGCCTAAAAAGGTTCGGACTTGAGCAGACCCTCGCTGTTCATTGGGTTCTTCAGCCGCGATCGCCTGCTGAAAATCACGCAGCGCTCCCTTGTGCTCTCCTCGCGCCATCCGAGTCAACCCCCGAAGACTCAAACTACCGAGAGAGGGGACAAAATCCACCATGGCATCTGCTGCTATTTCCGCTTCCGCTAGCTGCCCCATCGCTAGCTTTGAAGTCACCACTACCGTCAGCGATTTCGCGCCAGAGACCTGCTCTGCCAAACGCACAGCTTCAGCAAATTCGTGTTTAGCCTGGGCAATTTCTGCCAAAACCATCACGGCACCGTCATTGTCAAAAGGGAGGTTGGCCAGCGACTGCTGCGCCTCCTGCTCTGCCAGCAGGTACCAGTTGGCCGTCCCAGTCACGCGCGCCATTTTTAGATAAGCGCCCGCCAGCGCCGCGCGATCTAGGCCATCCGCTGGATGCTGCTGAACCCGCCCCTGAAAGGATGCAATAGCGCTTTCTATAGTTTGCTGGTTGTCGCCCTTCAAAGATAGAGAGAATGGATACGAGTAAGGAGAGGGCGTTCCTGTAATCAGCTGTTTACCGAAAGGCGTGGCGGTTAGCAGCAGGGCGGTTCCCGATAGCAGACTCAACAGCAGGATACTGTAGTGCCAGCGCCTGGATAAAGGCTTGTTTAAGTGAATAAGCTGCATTGGAAGTAGCTTCCATCGGCGCAATTAAAAGATATAAGAGAGATTATGAGGTTTTTGGGTGAGGGAGCAGATAGCAGAGGAGCAAGGCGGTTAAGCGCTAACTTTCCTACTCCCTGCTTTTT